>JBFFSW010000001.1:0-20415 GCA_041572195.1 Thiohalomonadaceae bacterium
ACCGTGGTCGAGGTGGAGAAGTTGTAGGTGTTCGGGTCGGTGGAGACGAAGGGCGCCACCACCGGAGGGGGCGCACCGGCATCCAGATTGATGTTGATGTCGGTGAGCGAGGTGGCATTGGCCGGGTTGGCGGCGTTGCTCAGGAACAGGTCCGAGGGGGTGGTGTTGGTCACCACGCCGTTGGCATCGGTCTGGTAGCCCTGCAGGCGCTGGTTCTGGCTGTTGACCACGAAGCCCTCACGGTCGATGCCGAAGGCACCGGCGCGGGTGTAGAGCTCGGAACCGTCGGTGCCCTTGATGACGAAGAAGCCCTCGCCGGAGACCGCCAGGTCCAGGGAGTTGTCGGTGAACTCGACGTTGCCCTGGCTGAACTGCTGGGTGATGTTGCTCACCTGCACGCCGCTGCCCACCTGGCTGGTGGAGCTGAAGCTGTTGGCGTAGATGTCGGCGAACTCGGCGCTCGACTTCTTGAAGCCGGTGGTGCTGGCGTTGGCGATGTTGTTGCCGGTGACGCTGAGGTTGGTCTGCGCGGCGTTGAGGCCGCTGAGCGAAGTCTGGAAGGCCATGGTGGTCTCTCCTTTGTGTTAACTGGTTGCTTAGCGGATCTCTCGCACCTGCGAGAAGCCCATGGGGCCGATATTGGCCAAATTCAGTACCGGTTCCTGGCCGTACTGGCCGAGGCTGACGCTGTCGACGCGGGCACCCACCAGGGATTCCACCGCCTCGACCTTGCCGTCGATCACCGCCTCGGCCTGGATGACGTAGTCACCGGCGGGAAGCTGAGTGCCGTCATCCAGGCGACCGCTCCAGCTGAACGCCTGCTGGCCCGCCGGGGCGGGGCCGAGGGTGACGCTGCCCAGTTGCTCGCCCGCCCTGCTGTAGACGTTGAGCTTGCTGGAGCTGGTCGCCGCGGGCAGCTGCAGGGCGCCGTTGACCGTGCCGCCCGCGTTGAGCGCGGCGAACTCACCGGGGATCAGCACCTCGCGCCCCACCAGGGTGGAGGCCTGCAGCGCCTGGTTGGCCTGCATGGAGGCGGAGAAGCTGTCGAAGCTGCTCTGCAGCCCCTCGATGCCGGTGACGGTGCTGAACTGGGCGATCTGCGCCAGGAAGTCACCGTTTTCCATCGGCGACATCGGGTCCTGGTTGTTGAGCTGGGCCAGCATCAGCTGCATAAACTGCTCCTTGCCCATCTCGCCATCGCTCTTCTTCGCCTGCGGCGCGGTGCCAAGGGTGTCCTGCAGGGCGGTATTGGTGTTAATGCTGTTCATCGCCTAACTCCTTAGGACTGACCCAGGCTGAGGGTGCGCATGGCCAGCTGCTTGGCGGTGTTCACCACCTCGACGTTGGCCTGATAGGAACGGGAGGCGGAGATCATGTTGGCCATCTCCTCCACCACGTTGACGTTGGGCATGAAGATGTAGCCCTCCTCGTTGGCCATCGGGTGGTTGGGGTCGTAGAGCTGGCGCAACGGCGCCTGCGACTCGACGATACCCTTCACCTGCACCCCGGCACCGGCGGCCCGCTGGGCGCCGGAGGCCTCCTCCAGCATCGCCGCGAACACCGGCTGGCGGGCGCGGTAGGTCTCATTGGTGCTGGAGCTGACGCTGTCGGCGTTGGCCAGGTTGCTGGCGGTGGTGTTCAGGCGCAGCGACTGAGCGCTCATGGCCGAACCGGCGATGTCGAATACCTTGAACATGGACATGATTAGTCTCCTCTGAGCGCCTTGCGCAGGCTGCGCATCCGCCCATCAATGAAGTTCATGGTGGCCTGGTAACGGACCGAGTTCTCCATGAACGCCGCCTTCTCCACCTGGGAGTCGACGGTGTTGCCGTCAATCGAGGGCTGCATCGGGCTACGGTAGAGCGGGTCACCGCCCATGCCGTCCGCCCCCATGCCGCCGAAGTGGTTGGCGTGGGTGGCCTGCATGGAGGAACCGGTGCCGCCCGCCTCGCGCGTCGCGTAATCGCTCAGCAGCGCCTTGAAATCCAGGTCGCGGGCCTTGTAGCCGGGGGTATCGGCGTTGGCCAGATTGCCGGCCAGCAGCTCGGTACGCCGGGCGTAGATGTTCATCGCCTGCTCGTGTATGCCGAAAGCCTTGTCCAAACTGGGCATAGCGCCCTCCCATTGCCGTTAATGCTTGTCTCGCCTGGCTAGATGCAGAATGTGTGCCAAACAAATACGCATAAGTATTTCAATGAGTTAGCAAATTGTTACAGCGGCAAAACGGCAGTTTTTTGCCGCTTTGCCGCTCCCTCCCCTCCGCCCTGAAGGCCAGTGCGTCAAAAAATCATCGCCCCGTTGACGTAAAGAATCGCTCGCGGCTGCCGATAGCCTCGGCACCGAAAGACCAAAACGGGTGAACCGTTATGAAGAGCACATTCACGATCATTCTGATGGGCGCGGCGCTGCTGCTGTCATCACCGCTTCTGGCCAACGCCGTGGAGGAACCAGTCTGCACCGCCGAGCACGACCCCGCCTTCGCCCTGCGCAAGTCGGTGGCGGTGCTCAACATCGCCGTGGCCCAGCCGGGCGAGGCGAGCGACATGCCGCAACTGGGGGCCGAGGTAGCCCGCTACCTGCAACAGGCCCTGAGCGCCGGCGAGGCGATGCGGGTTCGCGACGGAAGTGACTACGCCCTCGAGGGGGCGCAGATCAATCTGCTGGGTCACCACGACGCCAGCCTGCCCACCCGCCTGGCCGCCCTGGCCCGTGAGCTGGAGAGTCAGCTCATCGTCAGCGGTCGCATCATCGACCTGAGCCGCCACCGGGTCGAGGAGACCCCCATGGACACCCTGCTTGGCCGCCTGCCGGGGGTGTCCAGGCTACGCCCCGAGCGCCGCCACTTCGCCCTGGAGCTGAGCGTCTACGACGGCCACAGCGGCGCCGAGCTGCTGACCCGCCGCTTCCACACCCAGGCCGAGGGGCGGGTGAACATGAGCGGCCTGCGCCCGCTAAGTGGGGACTTTCTCGCCAGCGATTACGGCCGCGCGGTGGGCGAGTTGCTGGGGGAGGCCTCCGAGCGTCTCAAGCGCTCACTCTCCTGCATCCCGATGATGGCGCGGATCACCGATATCGAAGAGAAAGGCCTGCGCATCGACGACGGCAACGGCGCCCTGCTGCGCCCCGGAGACCGGCTGCGCATCTTCCACCGGCGCTATATCGGCGTCGACGAACTGGGGCGTGAGCGCTTTCAGGAGGAGTACATCGGCGATGCGCGGGTGACCCACAGCTTCCCCCGCTCCGCCCTGCTTGAACTCGATGACAACAGCCGCCAGGCCGACCTGCGTCCGGGAGACGTGGCCCGCGCCTGGTAGAACAATGCCCTAGGTGTTTAATTTTCCGTCACTTAGGGCTAAAGTTAGGGGCCATAGGGCCGCTAAAGGGGATACGGGTCTTCATCCCGTAGACCAACTAAAAACCCAGTAAAGGGAGTAACTACCATGAAAAGCACGACCTTCAGCCGTCTGGCTGTGGCCGCCGCCATCACCGGCGCGATGGCCGTCAGCAGCTCTGCAATGGCGGACACCTACACCGCCACTGCCACGGTGAACAATGTCATCACCCTCACCGAGACTGCGCCGCTGAACTTTGGCTCCTTCGCCATTTCCACCGACGGTGCCAATACCGCGACCCTGGTCCTGACCGAGCTGGGCGCCATCTCCGCGCCGACCAACGCGCCGGGTGACGCCTTTACCCCCCTCGGTGGTCACAGTGCCGCGCAGATCGACGCCACCGTTGCGCCGTTCACCGCGGTGACCTTTACCCCGCCGACCCCGCCCTTCAACCTGACCCACAGCTCGGGCAACCCCGCACTGCCGGTCTTCACCGTCAACGCCATCACCAACAGCACCGCCACCCCGACTGCTGATGCCGCAGGCACCGCTAGCATCTTCATCGGTGGCACCCTGATTCCTGACGGTGCCGCCATTGCTGGTGCCTACGTCGATGGTGCCTACACCGGCCCTTATGATGTGACCGTCTCCTACTAAGCTTGATGGTAGGGCTCACGTCAGCAGTAACAACCGCCGTATCCGCAAGGCTACGGCGGTTGTATTTTTTATGTCTATTTATTTTCAGCGGATCGCTGATGGCGGCCAGCGCCGAGCTTCAGCCGCTCAATTTTGGCTCTCTCGCCATCCCCAGCAACACGGCCGTCGCCACGATTACCTACCCGCATAACGGCAGTCCACCCAGCGTTAGCGGCAATATCATCTTTATCTCACTTGGCCAACGCGGTATCTACCAGCTCTCGGCCTATCCCGGCTTTACCCCATTAATCATCACCGTCACCCCCAGCGACCTTACCGCCGGCGGCCTGGGCATCAGTGAACCGCTACAGATCACCGCCACCAGCTTCCCCTCCATCACCACCGACGCCAACGGCGAGGCCCTGCTCTACCTGGGCGCGACGCTGAGCACCACCGGTAGCGGCACCCCCTACATTGACGCAACCTATCTGGGTAATATGAGCATCACCATCAACTGGTAGTCAGAAGCAGATCGATAAGGAAAGACAATGAGAGGCACGAAAAAAGCATTTCTGGGGCTTATCGCCCTGCTCCTAGGCGGTATCCCGGTGGTCGAGGCCTCTCTGGTCATCACCCCCACCCGCGTATTGCTGAGCGAGCGCAGCCGCACCACCACCGTCACCATCGCCAATCCCACCACAGACACCCGCACCTACCGCATCGAATGGATGGAGCAGCGCATGAACGATGAGGGTGCCTACGTCCCCTTCGAGCCCGGAGAGGCCCCTGCCGTCGCTCTCAGCTCGATGATCCGACACAGCCCCAAGCGAGTCACGGTCCCCGCCGGGGGCCATCAAAAGGTACGCCTGCAGCTGCGAGTACCCGCAGGACTTGCCAGCGGAGAGTACCGCTCCCACCTGCTATTCAAGGCCGAGCCCCTGCCAGTAAAACCCGATGAGCCTGGATCGTCCACCGGTGCCAGCGTCATACTTCACGTCAACCTCTCCTTCAGCATTCCCGTCATCTACCGCCACGGCAATGGCAATGCCGAGATCCGAATGGACGAGATCGCCCTTCAGCGAGACGACAAAGAGAGGCCGCAAATGCACCTGCAGCTATCACGCTCGGGCACGATCAGTAGCTTCGGCAATATTGAAATCTATCTAAATCGTGGCGGGGAGGGACGCGAAGAGCTGATCGGTCAGCTGCGCAGCGTTTCAGTGTTTGCCGACAGTCACAGGCGACGAGTGCGCATACCGCTGAGCGTCGAAACACTGAGTAGCGGTGATGTGGTGCGCATCGTTTACAAGGGCGAGGCTGAGTTTAAGGGCAAGGTCTGGGCGCAGAAGAGTTTCCGCGTCGGGCGCTAACTTACCAGCTGGAGTAGTAGTAACAGGGGCTAATCACCCGACGTCGATTATCGACAACCGGTGCGCCTGCCGATGCCACTTGCAAAGGAACGGCGGAGCCACTGATGGGCTGGAACTCGACCAACGACACCAGCGTTTCACCTTCCTCCTTGATCGGAACCTGGGCCGTGGCGCTCATGCCCCTGTCGCCGAAACAGGCCGTCAATGGATTGACCGGCGCCGAGGGGGCCGGAGCCACGTCCTCGGCCAGTGACGCCTCCTCCGCCCTATCCCCCTCGTCAGGGGTGAAGTCCGACTTCTTGCCGACCACGTAGCCGACCACCGCACCGACCACCGTGCCAGCCGGGTGGGCGGTCAGCGCGCCACCGATCAGGGTCCCCGCCAGACTGCCGACACGTGATTCGTCGGCGAGAAAGTCACGGGTATTGGGTCCATCCTCCTCCGCCTGCAGTGACCAGGCGGGGGCGACGAACAGCACGGACGCCAGAGCCAGTGTTGGCTTGAGTCGATTGCAGTTGTACATCTCATCGCTCCTTAGGGGAGGGTGACAAGGAAACAGCCCTGCTCGCGCGCCTTCAGGCGGTCACAGAGTGCCGCGGCCCGATCCCTCGGCATGGGACCGACGATCAGGCGCTGGAATACTCCCCTTGCCCCTAAGTCGGCACGATGCAGCTCAAACTTTAGCCCCTTGAGCAGATCCGCGTGGCGCTGCATCAACCGCGCCCGCGCCGCCAGGGCGGCGGCCCTGTCGCGATAGGCGGCCAGTTGCACGCCACTATCCCCCACCAGCACCGGCACCGGCACCGGCTCGGGCTCGGGCAGGAGTTCGGGTTCTACGGGCGGCGGCGTTGTCGCCAACACGCCCGCCCCCAGGCTGATCACCGGCAGGGCCTCAACGTCCGTCGTGCGCCGCTCGGCAAGCGGTCTCTCCAGCATCAGGTCATGACCACTGATAACCCAGCGTTCGCCATCGATCAACAGCTCTTCGGCCCCCTCAGGAGAGAGCAGGCGGTAACCCTCGGCGACCCTCAGGCGATAACGCCCCATGGGCACCTCGCTGAAGAGGTAGAAGCCGTCATAGCCCGAGCGGATACGCTTGACCTCGCGCCCTCCACGATCCTCCAGCCACAACTCCACGCCGCTGAGGGTGACCCGCCCACTCGCCCCCTCGGCATAGAGGGTGCCCTCCACCTCGGCCATCCGCTGCAGCGGGAACTCCACGCGCTGCAGACGCCCCGGGCGCGGCACCAGGCCGATGCCATCCTCCAGCGGAGCCAGATCAACGTCACTAATGGTCTCGCGCGCCACCAGCAGATCAACCGGCTGATAGGGGCCCAGACGCTCCATCATCAGGTAGCCATCGGCATTACTCACCGCCTGACGCCCGCCGGGCATCAGGCGCATACTCACGCCGGGCACGGGGCGCTCCCCCTCGTCGGCGATACCGTTGGCATTCTCGTCGGCGAAGAAACGCACCGCCGCGGAACCGTTGGAGCTCAGGCGCTCGCTGCTCATGCGCACCCCATCACCACGGGCATTCGGTCCCAGGCCAAAGGAGAGGTTAAAGTAGCCGTAGTAGTTGCCGTTGCTGTCATAGGCTAGGCTAGGTGTAACCAGCGCCTCCTTCAGACGCCAGCTCATACCAGCCTTATAGCGACTGAAGGCGGTCTCGGGCACATAGTTCAACTCGAAATACATCCTCATCCGGCTGTCGATACGCAAATTGGCACTGGCGAACAACTCGGCCAGCCGCGTCGTGGGGCTGAGTTCATAGGAACTACGCAAACGCCACTGCAGGGGGTAGCCGTAAGTGCTCATCTGCAGGCTACCACTCAGGGTGTCATCCACACCAAGCAGTGTCTCGTCCCGTTGAAAGGCGAGGCTGTTGGAGAGATTCATTTGCTTCAGCGGAATACTGAAGTAGTTGGCGAGGATACGCCGACTGCTCTGCTGGTAGCGGGTGTCCTGATAGCTGAGACTTAGCGCACTACGCTCCAAACGCCCAGTTAACGCAAGCTTACCTTCACTGAGGCGTCGGTCGGTCAGCAGTTCCTCCCCCTCCAGCACCATGCCGTCGTAGACGGAATAGTTGCCGCGCAACGCAAGCCTACCGATAGTGGACTGCAGCACTGCCTCATGGATATCCCCACCCTCGCTGTCATGCATCGTACGCAGGGTCATGGCCAGACCGGAAAGCGTGCTACGTAACTCGTAGTAGTCGTACTCATGACGCGCATCGTTAAACTCCACGCTGTGCATACCGGCCCCCACGGCCAAGCCACCGCCCAGCCCCAAGGTGAGACGAGCATTCAAGCGCTCGGTTCCCTGGTTACTTGGGGGGGTGATGTTCTCTCCCTCGGCGAAGAGGCTTCGCCCCTTCTCGGTGTAGACCAGCTGATAGTCAAAGCGACCCGCCTTCTGCATGCCGTGGCCGACGTTGTAGCTGCGCTTCTCCCGTCGCTCCTCGCCGTTAGGTCCGTAAAACACCAGCTCGAAGCGGTTGTCCCCGTAATACAGGGGAACCGCGGTGAAGAGATAGCGCCCATCCTCGCCGACCTCCTGCCTGTCTATCAGGCTATCGTTCCAGTACAGCTCGACCTCCCAGCCGGGCTCCTGGGTACCGCTGAGGTCCACCTGGTCGAAGTCATAGCTCGTTGCAAGGACACTACGCTCAATCAACACCCCACGCTCAGCGGGCGTGCTGCGCATCAACGGCAGGGTCGGTGCACTGAGGTCTCCCAGCTGTACCCTGCTTGCCGACATCGGCCCCAGCAGCTCCCCGCGGTGATCACCGCGCTCCAGTAACAGACGCGCCTGCGTCAGCCTATCGTTGCTGGTGCCGCCTAGATAGAGCTGCGAGGTCATAAAGGCCAGGTCGCCGCCGGCGATCAGGCTGTAATTGGTAAAGCGGTTGGTATCGCCACTCGCCTTTATGCGACTGACGGTGCTGTTGATGGTCAAATCCGCATGCGGCGTGGAGAAGAGCTGGTAGGGGTCCTCTCGTGGCGTCATTGTCGGCTGATACAGGCTGGGCAGGGCCGAGGGCTTGCGGCTCATGCGGCGGATACGCTGCTGGATCGGCAGGGTTTCGCGAGCGATAGCGCTAACGGCCAGATTCGGCATATCCACCACCAGGTCAACGGGCAGCCAGGAGCTGAAACTGTGATAATCGACGAAGATATCATCGTCTCGCAGTAACAGCGCCGAGGCGGCCACCGGCAGGCTGGCGCCATCCACCACTACCAGCCCCTCGGCCCCGGTCATGCGCAGGCTGAAGTGGCGACTCTCATCAATAAACCAACCCTCGGCGCGACCAGCAGCGGCATCAACCTCAATGGCCAGGGCCAGATCCGATACTAGTCCGGAAAGGGATAGCAACAAGCTATCACCTCGACGATAGGCTGGCAGCGTATCGCTGAGTACATGTCGCTGCATATTCAGCTCCAGCAGCAGCAACTCATCCTCAGCGAACGGCTCGGCAGCCATGACCGGGGGCATGGTGGCAAGAAGCAACAAGAGGGGCAATACGAGCCTATGCAACAACGTGCGAATCATCTGACAGTCCAGCTTATTATCATTTCCGCCTAGCCTACCACTTCCTTGAGTCAGCGTGCCTCCTGCACGGCGAAATCCATCTCCAGCCAGCGCCCCGGACGGGGCATCACCAGCGGATAAATAAACGCCGGGCGCAGCCCCCGGGCCTTGAGACCCTCCACGTCCACATCCAGGCTCAACAGCCGGTAGGCGGGTAGCCGCGCCAGGCTGAGATAACCATCGGCGTCGCTGACCCCGACCCGGTGCACCTCCAGAGCCTCCACCGACACCCCCTCGACTGGCGGCTCATCGGCGTCACGGTGGCCATTGCGGTTCTTATCCACGAACAGCCTCAACAGCACACCGCCGAAGTTGGCCTGGCTCTCGCCACGAAGCCTGGGGGCGTGGCGTGAGTTGGGTGAATCCAGCGAAAGGCTGGCGTAAAGATAGGCGAGGTAGCCCCCCTGGTCGTCGATGCTCAGGCGCGGGCTGATGGCCAGGGTCTGCAGCTCCCAGAACATGCCCAGCGCCAGGCTGGTGAAGTCGCTCTGCGGGTAGTGGTAAAGCTCCACGTTGAACATGCGGCCCTCACCGGCGATGCGCTGCAGGGCCAGATAGAACTCATCCACGGTACGTTCAGGCTTGATCCCGTAGCCGATACGCCCGTTGAGGATGTTCGGGTAACCGGCGCGGGTCCACTGCAGGCTGCCGTAGAGCTGCTCCTGCTCCTGCTGCCCCTGACTCTGACTGCGGGTGTAGTAGAAGCCGTTATGCAGATAGTGAGTGCCCAGGGCGCCACTGAGGCCGAGCTGGGCGCGGCGCTCCTCGCCGAGTTCACGCTCCAGGCGCTCCAGCCCCAGGTTGATCGGCAGTGGGCCCAGGCGTCCGTCAATGGATAGGGTGCTGCGCCGCAGCAGCGGGTTCGTCGGCCCCAGAAGCGGGTCAGCCGCCAGCGCCCACTCCTCATCACTGGCGTAGCCGCTGTGGTCGCTGTGCAGGGCGCGCAACTTAAAGCCGTCAAGGGCCGCGTGCAGCAGCAGACGCTGGTTGAGGCCGCCCCCCTGCTGACGACTGAAGTCGATACTGCTGAACAGGTGCGAGGAGGCCAGGCGCAGACCATAGTCGAAGAACAGCCGCCGCTCCCCGCCGCGGCGATAGCTCTGCAGGGCACCACCCCAGGAGAGCCCGCGATTGATACCGTACTCCGCACGCGCGAGCAGGCGGCCGTAGCCCCCCTCCTCCTCACCGGCATCCAGCCCGAATACCGATTGTCCCTGCTCCGTCGCCGCCAGCTGGTAGCGAAAGCGGCCGGTCTGGATCTGCCCCGGACCCACGTAAAAGGCGTGCTCCTCGCTGCGACGCTCACCGTTGGGGCCGATAAACACCAAACGCATGAGGTTATCGCCGAAGTAGAGCTCCACGTCATCAAAGCGGTAACGCCCATCAGCGCCGACCACCACGCTCTGCAGCAGGATGTCGTTACGATAGAGCTCCACCTGCCAACCGGCGGAGGCATCCCCGCTGATCTCGGTGCGGTCGAAGCTGAAGCCCTGATAAAGGTCCACGTTGCCCAGCAACAGACCGCGCTCGGAGTGGCCGCCGCCGAAGGGGAGATAGGGGGTGGTGACATCCCCCAGTTCCACCCGCGTGGCCCGCATCGGCCCCAGCAGCCCCGCCTCCGGGTCCGCCCGCTCCAGGCTCAGGCGCGCACTCTCGGGATGCCGTCCCTCGCGCCCACTGAGAAAGAGGCGGCTGTTCATGTAGGCCAGGTCGCCGCGCATCAACAGCGAGTAACCACTGTTGCTGTCGGCGGGCATGCCACGTATGGGACGGTAGAGGGAGCCGTCCAGGGTCAGGTCCATGGCCGGGGTGGAAATGAGCTGATAAGGGGCCGAATAGACCCACGAGGCCGCCGGTAGCACCGGCGCGAACAACAAAAGGGCCGGCAACAACGACAGAAGCGTGGCGAAGCGGACGAATGACGACATGGGGATATTGTACAGGGATGCGGCCCCTGAATAGAGATGGCGCCCCGAAGAGGATTCGAACCTCCGACCTGCCGCTTAGGAGGCGGCTGCTCTATCCTGCTGAGCTATCGGGGCGGATTTTCATCCAAAAAAGGGTCGGCATAAGCCGACCCCTTGGAATTTGGTGGAGCCGAGGAGGATCGAACTCCCGACCTTCGCATTGCGAACGCGACGCTCTCCCAGCTGAGCTACGGCCCCATTGATGATGCAGCGCGGATTCTACCACCGCTCGCGCGGCCCCGCCATCCCCTACATCGGGTAGCGGTGGCGCAAAAGTTGGCGCTCCAGGCGGTGCACCAGACGGTCGAGGCGCTGCTTGTCACGCGGCTCATTGATATGGAAACGCAGGCCGATCATCATCCGCCCCTTCTCCGGCCCCTCGGTCACCCGGCGTACGTCGGCACGCAGGCTCAGCGCCGCCTCGTCCAGCGGCTGCAACAGGCAGCGATCCAGCACCTCACCCTCTTCAGGTGGCGCTCCGCTTCCCTCATCCAGCAGCACGCTGGCGCCTCCGCTGGAGAGATCATGCAGGGCCCCCTCCAGGGTGCTGCCCTCACGGCGCCTGAGGGTGACCGGGATGTACTCGACCCGCTGCACCTGCACGCGAAAGTCGGAGCGGCGCTGCAGGTAATGGAGTTCGCTGGGCGGCTCGAGGCGGTAGATACGCATCCCCTCCTCCTCGTCCACCGCCCTGACGCGGCTATCGAAGTAGAGGGCAGCCTGACGGTCAAGGCGGGCGTATACGCGCAGGCTGCCGCCCTCGTGCAGCAGCTGCTGTCCCTCCTCGGGATAGAGTTCATCGAGCAGCAGGGAGCCGTCGGCCTCCATGTCGAGCACGGTGCTGTTGTAGCGCTCCTTGCGCCGGGGGAGGATGACGGAGACGAACAGGCGCTCGTGGATCAGGCGCCGCAACAGGCTGTGACGCAGGCCCGCGTCGGTGATACGGGCGAACTTCTCCTCGTTACCGGCGGCGTTACGCTGCGACGTCGATGTCATGGGGGGATCCCTTTGTGTCAGTAGCCGGGATTGAGCTTAGCAGAATGTCAGACTTTGGCGTAGGAGTGGTTGCCGCGGCTCTTCACGGTGCCGCCGTCGCTGCCGTAGAGGGTGGTGCCACCATCGGCCTTCTGGCCCAGCAGCAAGGAGAGGGCCTGTTCGGTCTGGCGGCGGCTGCCCTCCAGCGCCTGACCATTGGCCATGTTCTTGAGTTGGCAGGCCTGCAGCTGCTCGCGCAGGGCCCCCCAGGTGGTGTTCAGTTCGTCGGCCGACTCGTCGCCGATATGTTCGGCGGCGGCGGCGAGGAAGGCCTCCAGCCCCTCGCGGTTGGGGCTCAGGCCCGCGCCGCCGAGCAGCGCGGCACGTTCGGCGGCAGCCTTCTCCAGACGCGGCAGCAACTCCTGCTTGGCGGCGGCGGCACTCTCAATGGCAGTGGCGTCGCTGGCGGCGATGGCCTCGGCCTCGCGCTCAAGGGCGGCCAGCAGGGCGGAGAGCTCCTCCGCCTCACGCTGCATCAATTGCTGAAATTGGGTATAGGCCTGCCGCATCAAGTGCCTCGTTTCGGTCGGTTCGCTCAGGCGAACAGCTGAGCCTCCATGGCCAGCATCTTGTCGGCGATACGCTCGCCGTCGGGCTGGTAGCTGCCGTCGGCAATCGCCTGGCGCAGCTGGTCGACGCGAGCGGAGTCCACCGCGGGCATGTCGGCCAGCTGCTCGGTCATCTCACGCAGGCGGGCACTACCCTCGCTCAGGGTGACGCTGTCGGCCGGGGCCGGGGCGTCGCTCTTGCCCGCGTCCGCGCTACGGCTACCACGGCTGGCGCCAACGTCGTTGCCGCGCTGCGAGGGGCCGGACAGACCGGTGATATTGTTAATGGACATGGGCATCTCTCCTCTTCACGCCCGAATTATCGTCCGTGGCGGAAAAAGCTTTAGGGTTAATTGTAACCCCGATGCCCGATCTGTGCCTACCTTATATACAACAACCCCTTCCGGGGCTCAGAAGTTCACCTCCACCTGCCCGGGACCGGCCACCCGAGCCTCCAGCTCCCGCTTGGAGGAGAGGTTGCGCACGCGGATGGTATCGCCACGGGCGCCCGCCTCCAGGGCCTCGCCCTGCATACGCACATCCAGACCGCCACCAGCGGCGCGGATGCTCACCCGGTCGCCGCGCTTGATGACGATGGGGGCCGCCAACATGCCCCGTTGCAGCGGCAGGCCGACCCCCAGGGAGCGCTTGAGTTTCATCCCCACCACCTCACTCGGGTCGCCGAAGTAACCGCCGCGTAGCGAGGCCAGGTCACGCTCGGCCAGCTCCAGGTCGTCGGCGCGCAACACCTCACCGCGCTGCAGGGGGCGGGCGCTGACCACCACCGGCTCCATCACCTCCACCTTGGCCTGAACGATCAGCGACCAGGGCTTGGGCGCGCTGCAGCGCACCCCCACGGTAACGTTGCCCGTGGTACGGCCCCCCGGGGGAAGATAGGTGTCGAGCGGCTCGCTACAGGCATGTAGGCGCAGCCGCTGGTCGATACGACCGACACTGATAATGGGCTCACGGGCAAATTCGGCGGCCTGCTCCAGCAGGAAGGCCTCGACCGCCACGCGAATGTTCTCATGCGGTTCGCTCTCGCTCGCCGCGGCCGAGAGCGGCATAAGTGCCATGAAACCGATCAGAAGCCACGTTCCGATACGCGCGCCGGGTGGTGAAGACGCCATAATTCCGTCACCTCCTCAACTCCCGCCCTGGCGTGGGCTAGAGCTTGATTTATAATAGAAAGTGGAGGTAATTGCCCGTATGTGGTTGTTCAGGCACACTGTCACAATTACCGTTTAGTTTTAACGGCAGCAAGATTCGTGCCTGGATGCCTGCTCAAGTCCAGAAACGAGGCGCCGATACAGGGTTTGCGGTCTCCGCATGTATGTAATCGAACAACCTGGAGAATGACATGGCAGGCGTACTGGACGGCGTGGATCGCCGCACTCAACTGGCCGGACACAACCGCCTGGAGCTGTTGACCTTCCGCCTGCAGGGCAGGCAGCGCTACGGTATCAATGTCTTCAAGGTGCAGGAGGTGATCCAGTGCCCGCCGCTGACCGCCGTGCCCCACGCCCACCCGGTGGTTCGCGGGGTCGCCAACATGCGCGGCAAGACCATCACCCTGATGGACCTCTCCATGGCCATCGGCCAGCGCCCCATCGAAAACCTCAAGGACGCCTACGTCATCATCACCGAGTACAACCGCTCCACCCAGGGTTTCCTGGTCGGCGGGGTCGAGCGCATCGTCAACCTCAACTGGGATGACATCAAGCCGCCGCCGCGCGGTACCGGCGCCAACTACATGACTGCGGTCACCGAGGTGGACAAGGAGCTGGTCGAGATCATCGACGTGGAAAAGGTAATGGCCGAGGTCATGCCGCCCAACGAGGAGGTAAGCCAGGAGGTACTGGAGCAGAATGTCTCCGGCGATGAACGTCGCCCACACATTCTGGTGGCCGACGATTCCAGTGTGGCCCGCAACCAGATCAAGCGCACCCTGGACCAGCTCAACATCGACTCCACCCTGGCCCGCGACGGTCGTGAGGCACTGAATATCCTCAAGTCCTGGGCCGACGAGGGGGTCAACGTCATGAATACCATCGATCTCATCATCTCCGATGTGGAGATGCCGGAGATGGACGGCTACACCCTGACCACCGAAATCCGCGCCGATGATCGCCTCAAGGGGCTCTTCATTATCCTCCACACCTCCCTCAGCGGCGTCTTCAATAACGCCCTGGTCGAGAAGGTGGGGGCGGACAAGTTCATCGCCAAGTTCAAACCGGACGAGTTGGCAGGTGCCGTACTGGAAGTCATCAAAAAACAGCAGAAACACCAGTAGGCGCCAACGCCTGCGGGGGTAGCGACATGAAACCGAGCATCCTGCGTAATCTGGGCATCGCCTTCATCGCCTTCGGCCTGGCGATGGGTATGATTTTCCCGGTCTATGCCCAGTTCTTCGTCGAGTGGAAGCCGGGCATGAAGACCTGGTTCATCATCGGCTGTCTGGTTGCTGGTACCACCATCGGTATCGTCAACTACATACTGGTCAAGTACGTGCTGCTGAGCAAACTGCGGCGCATCGCCGATGTGGCCAACGCCATCAGTGCGAAGGACCTCAGCCACAGCTGCGGCCTGCAGAGCGACGATGTGATCGGCGAGATCGTCGACAGTTTCAACAACATGACCGGCACCCTGCGCAACATGGTCTCCCAGGTGCACAAGGCCACCGAACAGCTCGGCGGTGCCGCCGCTCAGCTGAGCCAGAGCACGGAACAATCCACCCAACGCGTGCGCCAGCAGCAGCGGGAGACCAATCACATGGTCGAGGCCATCCACGAGATGGCCGATAGCAACCGCGCGGTGGCCGAGAGCGCCTCCGAGGCGGTGGCCGCGGTGGACGAGGCCAACAGCAACAGCCACAGCGGACGCCGGGTGGTGAACCAGACCATCGACGACATCAACCGCCTGGCCTCGGAGATGGACCAGGCCGCCGGGGTGCTGGCCAAGCTGGAGGCCGACAGCGAGAACATCGGCGGCGTGCTGGATGTGATCCGCGGCATCGCCGAGCAGACCAACCTGCTGGCGCTCAACGCCGCCATCGAGTCGGCTCGCGCCGGTGAGGCGGGCCGCGGTTTCGCGGTGGTCGCCGACGAGGTGCGCAACCTCGCCTCGCGCACCCAACAGTCCACCCAGGAGATCAACCAAATGATCGAGCGGCTGCAGGAGGGCGCCCGCCAGGCGGTCAGCGTCATGCAGCAGAGCCGCGAGCAGACCCACCGCAGCATGGAGCAGGCGGGACAGGCGGGACAGGCGTTGGACGCCATCGCCGGGGCCGTGGATAACATCAGCAGCATGAACACCCGCATCGCCGCCGCCTCCGAACAGCAGCGCGCCAGCGCCGAGACCATCGAGCGCAACGTCATGGCCATCAGCGACATCGCCGAAGAGTCGGTGGAGGGCGCCCACCAGGTCAGTCAGGCCAGCGAGGAGCTGAACCTGCTGGCCGAACGCCTGCGCTCTTACGTGACTGACTTCAAGACCTAGAATTTCCCCTTAAGCGCGCCCATGTTATAAATTATGCATATATCACTCCGGGATCGATAATACGTGACGAGCCAGCAGATCTCCCCACAAGAGTACGAAGACTTTCGTGGTTTTCTCGAAGATGCCTGCGGCATCGTCCTCGGGGACAACAAACACTATCTGGTCACCAGCCGGCTGAGCCGCCTGATGCGCGAGTTCGAGATCGACGGCTTCGGCACGATGATGAAGCAACTCAAGCTGGGTGGGCGCAACAACACCCTGCGCGAGGCCATCGTCGATGCGATGACCACCAACGAAACCCTCTGGTTCCGCGACGGCTACCCCTTCGAGATCCTCAAGCATGTACTCTTGCCCGAAATGAGCGAGAAGCGACTGCGCCAGCTGCGCATCTGGTCCGCAGCCAGCTCCTCTGGTCAGGAGTCCTACTCCATCAGCATGACCATTCAGGAGTACCTGTCGAAAAAGCCAGGCTCGCTACCGGCAGTTCAGCAGATCGTCGGCACCGACATCTCCGCCAGCATGCTGCGCCTGGCCGAGGCAGGCGTCTACGACCGCATGGCGGTGGCCCGCGGCCTCTCCGAGGAGCGCAAGCAGCGCTTCTTCACCCAGCGTGAGGACAAGTGGGAGATCAAACCGGAGATCAAGAAGCGTTGCAGCTTCCGTGAGCTCAACCTCACCGCCCCCTACACCGCGCTGGGCAAGTTCGATATCGTCTTCTGTCGCAACGTGCTCATCTACTTCTCCAGCGAACTCAAGAGCGACATCCTCAACCGTGCCGCCAAGAGCCTCAACCCCGGCGGTTACCTCTTCCTGGGCGGCTCCGAGTCCCCCACCAGCTACACCGACGCCTACGAGATGGTGCGCACCCCCCACGGCGTGGTCTACCGACTGAAGGCCTGAATGTCTTGAACGCATGCCCGGCTGACACCCGCGAGCGACGACCGGGAAGCGCATGAACGTAACCATCATCCACAACCGCGAGGAGCTGGAGGCGCTGCTCAAGCAGACCCACCCGGACCCCGCGCAACACCTCGGTGAGATCCTCACCCGCACCCGCAAACTCGGCCAACGCAAGCTTGAGGAGGCGCTGGAACAACAGAAGCGCCAGCCCGGCCGCCACCTGGGCGAGATCCTGGTGGAGATGGGCGCGGTCAGCGCCGACGAGGTGAAGGCCGCGCTGGCGCAGAAGCTGGGGATCCCCTCGGTGCGCCTCGCCGACTTCGACATCCAGCCACGGGTGCTCGACCTCATCCCCGCCGACCTGGCGCTGAGCCACAGCCTGCTACCGCTGGCCGAGATCAAGGGCCGCCTCATCGTCGCCATGGAGAACCCGCTGGACTGGGAGGTACTGGAGCAGTTGCGCTTCCACACCGGCCATAGCATCGACGCGGTGCACACCTCCTCCATGGAGATCAGCCATGCCCTCAACACCTACTACAGCAGCCACTCCGAGGTGGAACTGCGTGACATCGTCGACAAGCTGGAACTCTCCCCCGGCCAGGCCGCCGAGCTGGACGATGAGGAGGGGCAGAATCTGGTGCAGCAGATCGCCCAGGAGGCGCAGAAAAAACCCATCGTACGTCTGGTCAACGCCATCATCATGCAGGGGATCCTGCACCGCGCCTCGGACATCAACATCCGCCCCGAAAAGGAGCGGGTCAACATCTACTACCGCATCGACGGCAAACTACAGCTGGCCCGCTCCCTCAACCGCGCCCTGCTGCCGGCCATCGTCAGCCGTATCAAGATCACCGGGCGCATGAACATCGCCGAACGGCGCCTGCCACAGGACGGCCACAGCCGACTGGTCCACGAGGGCCAGGGGGTGGACCTGCGCATCTCGGTGATCCCCACCGTCAACGGCGAGAGCGTGGTGATCCGCATTCTCGACCCCGGCAGCTCGCTACGCACGATGCCGCAACTGGGGCTTGATGAGCGCGACCAGATCGCCCTCAGACGCCTCTACAGCCGCAACAACGGCATCCTGCTGGTCACCGGCCCCACCGGCTCGGGCAAGTCCACCACCCTCTACGCCATGCTCAACGATCTGCACAAGCGCGAGCCCCACATCATCACCGTCGAGGACCCGGTGGAGTACGCCATCCAGGGGGTCGAGCAGATCCAGATCAAGACACAGACCGGCTACACCTTCGCCGAGGCCTTGCGCCACATCCTGCGCCACGACCCCGACATCATCATGGTCGGCGAGATCCGCGACCTGGAGACCGCCCAGATCGCCGCCAAGGCCGCCCTCACCGGTCACCTGGTGCTCTCCACCCTGCACACCAACGACGCGGCCTCCAGCGTCACCCGTCTGGTCAATATGGGCGTGGAGCCCTATCTGGTCAGCGCCACCCTGCTGGGGGTCATGGCACAACGCCTGGTACGCCTCAACTGCCCCCACTGCCTCGCCGAGGAGAGCATCGAGCCGGAGGTACGCCAGACCCTGCGGGTGGACGAAGACGAGCGCTTCCAGCGCGGCACCGGCTGTGAGCAGTGCAATCACAGCGGTTATCACGGGCGCACCATGGTCTGTGAACTGCTGGAGGTCACCCCCGAGATCGCCGAGCTGATCAACAGCGGCGCCACCACCCACGCCATCCGCGAAGCGGCCATGCGCGGTGGCATGCGCAGCCTCACCGAAAACGCCCTGGAGCTGGCGCGCAGCGGCAAGACCTCCTTGGAGGAGGTGTTTAATGTGCGCCTGGAATAGCCTCTTCCAGCAACTCTATCCAGTGCCTGACCGGCTTATCCGTTCCACCACTAATGTGTAGCTGGCAGCCAATATTGGCAGTAACGATCACATCAGGCTCGTTGGCCTCCAGGGCGGCCACCTTGTTGTCGCGCAGCTGTTGTGACAGCTTCGGCTGCAGCAGCGAATAAGTTCCGGCTGAACCGCAGCAGAGGTGGCTGTCGGCCACTGGCACCAGCTCATAGCCGACACGGGATAAAATTTTCTCTACCAGGCCAACCAGTTGCTGGCCGTGTTGCAGGGTGCAGGGGCAGTGGAAAGCGACGCGTATTCCGTTGGCACTGCCTTTGACAAAGCTGAGGTCTTCGGCGCTTACCACCTCACAGATATCCTTTGCCAGTGCGGAAACACGTTGCGCCTTCTGTGCATAGTCCAGATCATCGGCAAGCAATTCTCCATACTCTTTGACCTGAGTTCCGCAACCGCTGGCGCTGATCACGATGGCCTCGGCACCCTGTTCGATTAAGGGCCACCAGGCATCGATATTGCGACGCATAAAGTCACGCGCCTCATCGGCGGCAGCTAGGTGTTGGCTCACCGCACCGCAACAACCGGCACCGCCCACCCGCACCATGTCAATACCGAGCTTCTCCATCACCCGCGAGACCGCGACATTGGTTCTGGGCGTAGCACTGGACTGGCCACAGCCTTCGAACAGGATCATCTGCCGCGCCTGTGGTCTGGGGGTGTGCGAAATAGTCTCCTGCTTATCGGGGATCTTATTGCGCAACACTTCCGGTAATAACGACTTGACCGCCTGTCCCACCTTCAGCAGCGTGGCGAAACGTTTCGGGTAGGGGATCACCTTGCGCAGCAACAGGCGCTTCATCATCGGCATCGGGCTACGCCCCACCTGCTGGTCGATCAACTCACGACCGATATCGGCCAGGCGGCCGTAACGCACCCCGGAGGGACAGGTAGTCTCGCAGGCGCGGCAGGTGAGACAGCGATCCAGATGCTGCTGGGTCTTCTGCGTCACCTCCTTACCCTCGAGCAACTGCTTGATGAGATAGATACGCCCGCGCGGGCTGTCCAGCTCGTCGCCCAACAATTGATAGGTGGGGCAGGTGGCGGTACAGAATCCGCAATGGACGCAGCTACGCAGGATCTGCTCGGCCTCGTCGATATGCGGAGTCTGCTCGAATGCTGTACTGATGTGCGTCTGCATGATTTACAGCCCAGCGTAGAGGCGACCGGGATTGAGAATACCGTGGGGGTCGATGGAGTGTTTGAGATTCTGGTGAAGTTTACGCAGGCCACCGCTTAATGGCTGAAACACCCGCTCGCGATCCGTCTGTCGACGATAGGCGGTGGCATGACCAGCGTGCCTCTTGGCCTCGGAGAAGATCGCCTCGGGTGGTTTCTCGCTATGGATCCAGCGCTGCGCCCCACCCCACTCATAGAGTACCTCACTGTCACAGGGCAGCGGCGGTGTGGTCGCGGGCAGGGAGAGCCGCCACAGCGGACGCTCATCGCTAAAGAAGTCGTGCTTGTGGTTTTTGATCGCAGGCCAAAAGGCATCGGCCTCATCGGAGGCGAGCATCTCACCACCGATATACGCTATCGCCGCCTCAACGCCACGCTGAGTACCGCTAAGGCGAAGAGTGAGCTGATCACGGCAGAAGGCTGTGGCTGAAATGGGGAGGGGCTGGCGGCCAAGGGCTTGAAACCGATATAAAGCCT
>JBFFSW010000002.1:0-19196 GCA_041572195.1 Thiohalomonadaceae bacterium
ACCCTCTACGAGGCCAAGCACCCGGCGGGCTATGCCAAGGTGATCGATGCCCTGCTGGAGAAGCACCAGGGGCTGGTGAAGCGCATGAAGCAGATCCTCGACCTGCTCAAGCCGCAGAACTACGTGCGTATCCGCTACCAGGAGGAGGGCTCCGAGCTCGACCTCGACGTGGCGATTCGCTCCCTGATCGACTTCAGGGCCGGTTCGCAGCCCGATCCGCGCATCAACATGGATCACCGCAACGACGGTCGCGACATCGCCGTCATGCTGCTGCTCGACCTCTCCGAGTCGCTCAATGAGATGATTCCGGGAACCAATCAGTCCATCCTCGAGCTGTGCCAGGAGGCGACCGCGCTGCTCTCCTGGACCATCGAGCAGCTGGGTGACAAGTTCGCCATCGCCGGCTTCCACTCCAACTCCCGCCACAACGTGCTCTACCACCACATCAAGGGCTTCGGCGAGCACTGGGATGATGATGTGAAGGGGCGCCTGGCCAAGGTCGAGGCGGGCTTCTCCACCCGCATGGGCGGCGCCATCCGTCACGCCGCCCACTACCTGGACGGCCAGAAGGCCGAAAAGAAGCTGCTGCTGATCCTCACCGACGGCGAGCCCGCCGACGTGGATGTCGAGGACGAGCAGCTACTGATCCAGGACACCCAGAAGGCGGTGCAGGAGATGGACGAGTACGGCATCTACCCCTACTGCATCTCCCTGGACCCCAACGCCGATGAGTACGTGCGTGACATCTTCGGCAATCAGTTCGTGGTGATCGACAAGATCGAACGCCTGCCGGAGAAGCTGCCGCAGTTGTTTGTGTCGTTGACGAAATAGTCGCGGCGGGGCAAGAAAAAAGGGCGGCCATTGGCCGCCCTTTTTTTTGCCTGCCTATACCTCAGGCGCGTTTGTCGAGGCCGCCCATGTTGACCACGTTCTCACCATCGGCGAGCACGCCGCGCAGGGCCTTGGCCAGTTCGTGGGGGTCGAACTTGGCGATGTAGGCGTCGGCGCCCACGTCCTTGCCGATGGCGATGTTGGCGTCGGCGGAGAGGGAGGAGTGCATCAGCACCGGGATGCCCTTGAAGCGCGGGTCGGACTTAATCTTGCGGGTGAGCACGTAGCCGTCCATGCCGGGCATCTCGACGTCGGTGACGATGCAATCGATCATCTCGTAGAGGGGGATATGACTGGCCTCGGAGCGCATCGCCAGTTCCTCCAGCTTGTGCCAGGCCTCCTCGCCGTTCTTGGCGCTGAGGTGGCGCACGCCGAGCTTGTCGAGGGTGGCGGCGATCTGCTTGCGCGCCACCGCGGAGTCGTCGGCGAAGAAGACGGTGGCCTGACGCTCCAGCTCCTCGATCCCCTCGAACTGGGTGGGGTCCTCGCCGGTGCCCTCGGTCTCGGCCATCACCTTTTCCACGTCGAGGATCATGGCGATGCGCCCGTCGTCCAGTTCGGTGACGGCGGTCACCAGGCCGCCGTGGCGGTGGGCCATCATCTGCGGCGGCACCTTGATGTCGTTCCACTCCATGCGCATGATCTGCTCCACCGAGGCGACCATGAAGCCATGGGTGCTGCGGTTGTACTCGGTGATGATGAGGATCTTGGGCGGGGTGTCGCTGTCGATGTCACAGAACTTGGTGAGATTGATCACTGGGATCATGTTGCCGCGCAGGCTCACCATGCCCTCGACGCCGGGGGGCATGTCGGGGGCGTGGGTGATCTCCGGCATGTTGATCACCTCGCGGATCTTGAAGACGTTGAGGCCGAATACCTCCTCCTTGCCGGTGTGCTTGTCGCGGCCCAGGCTGAAGAGGAGGATCTCCAGGCGGTTGGCCCCGGCCAGGCGGGTGCGCTCGTCGACGCTCTGAATCAGTTTGCTCATGTTTCCTTACCTAACCTAGCGAGTGGGGTATGCCCTTTAATATTGATGCTTGTCTCGGGAATTGCAATTCCACGGCAATAAAAAAAGCTTATGAAAACAGCCGGTCACGTTCGTCATTGATAGGGTTATCGGCTGCCGTCGCCGGAACTTGAAGTTGTGACGATGTCGTCATGGTACTACAGTCGATATCGGCTTTGGCTGACATGAGGCGCGCGGCCGATGATGGAGAATGGATAGATAGCGCAACGAATCGAGGGAGATAGGGAGATGAGTGAGTCCAAAGGTAGTCCGCCGCCGAAGCGCCCGGCAAGCCCCCAGGAGGCCGAAAAGGCCTTCCAGCGCCAGGATATGGTGCACTGGTTCAACCCGAAGCAGTTGGTCGGTACCGGAATCAAGACCTCCTTCTCCACCCTGTTGGGGGCCTTCTCCGACAAGCGCGAGATGATGCCCGCCATGGAGTTGAGCTGTGGTGACGATGCCGAATGCGATATCGACGCAGAGCGGTTCGCCGGCACCTCGGACCCCTTCTGGCTGGACTACACCGCCGACCTGGGCGATGGCTTCAACTCTACCTACGCGGTGGCCACCCAGCTGGCCGCCGAGACCCTCAAGCTGGAGGAGATGGAGGAGGCGCTGCCGCGCGGCCGCCTGCTGGTGATGGGGGGCGATCAGGTTTACCCCACCGCCTCGCGCGAGGAGTACCTCAACCGCATGAAGGGGCCGTACAACGCGGCCATGCCGTATGCGGAGAATCCGCCCCACCTCTACGCCATCCCCGGCAACCACGACTGGTACGACGGCCTCACCAGTTTCATGCGCCTGTTCTGTCAGCAGGGCTGGATCGGTGGCTGGAAAACCGAGCAGCGGCGCAGCTACTTCGCCATCAAGCTGCCGCACAACTGCTGGCTCTGGGGGCTGGATATCCAGCTCGACGCCGACCTGGACGAGCCGCAGAAGCAGTATTTCCTGAAGGTACTGAAGGATGGCGGCATGGATGACGATACCCGCATCATCCTCTGCTCGGCCGAGCCCAGTTGGGTCAAGGCCAACAAGCTGGGCGACGACCAGCTGGCCGAGCAGCACAAGATCATGCGCAGTCTGGAGTACGTCCAGGGTTTGATCGCGAAGAACAGTCGAGCCAGGGTGGTGCTCACCGTGGCCGGCGACCTGCACCACTACTGCCGCTACGAGTCGGTGGATGGCGAGGGGCAGAAGATCACCGCCGGCGGCGGTGGCGCCTTCCTGCACTCCACTCACGACCTGCCGAAGCGGCTGAGCCGGGAGTCACTCAAGGAGGCGAATGAGTACCGGCCGACGACCATCTATCCCTCGCCAGAGAGATCGCGTGCGCTAGTCAGAGGGAACCTGGGCTTTGTCGGTAAGAATATCTGGATGTCGCTGCTCCTGGGGCTCATCTACGCCATCTATGCGGGGTTGATACAGTCGGCCAGTGCTACCGCCAGCTCCCACCTCTTCAGCAATTCCCTACTGGAGAAAATGGCCACGGGTGAGGCGGGTACGTTCAATGATTTCTTCTATCTGCACCTGTTCAGTCCTTCCTCGCTGGTGCTTGGCGGGCTCTTCATCTTAGGCATGGGGCTGTTGGTGGAGGCCCCCGCCGACAAAAAGCTTAAACGCTGGCTGGTGGGAGGCATCCACGGCTTTTTGCATATTCTGCTCATCTACCTGGCCATGTGTGCCTTTGCCCTGGTCTCGACCAAGCTGGCGGTACAGTGTGGTTGGGCGCCGCTAAGATTCGCCAACGGTTGGGTTCTGATCACCTTCTTTTTCGCCACCAGCCTCGTGGGGGCGCTGCTGAGTGGCACCCTGATGGGGATGTATCTCTGGATCACTAGCACCTGGCTGAACCTGAACTTCAATACCGCCTTCGGCTCCCTGCGTATCGAAGACTACAAAAACTTCCTGCGCATCAAGGTCGATGAGGAGACGATCACCATCTACGCCATCGGTATCGATAAGGTGCCGACCTCATGGCACTTCGACGACAGCTGCGGCGGCAATCCTCACCGCCCCTGGTTCAAACCGGATACCCCGATCAAGCCGCACCTGATAGAGAGGGTCGTCATCAGGAAGTCGCGGTGACGGGGGGTTTGACCCCCCTCTCCAGCGGATCTACATTGGGGAAGGATATATGGAGTCGAGGTCATACCCCCTATGAGACGATGGATTTTCCCCCTGTTAATTCCCCTGACCCTCGGAGGCTGCACGGACGGGCCCGAGGCGACCGGTCTGTTCCACGGCCTGCCGGTGGAGCGTATCAACGATACCGAGGTGCTGGCCCTGGGCGAGCGGGTTTACGTCGAGCACTGCGCCAGCTGCCACCTGGAGGGTGCCAGCGGCGAGCCGCAGTGGCGCAAGCTGGGCGAGGACGGTCGCTTCCCGCCGCCGCCGCTCAACGGTGACGGCCACTCCTGGCACCACCCCAGCATGGTCCTCAAGCGTGTCATCCACGACGGTGGCCCCAGGGGGCGCAGCAACATGCCTCCCTGGGGCGATAAGCTCAGCGACGAGGAGATCGAGGCGGTAATCGCCTGGTTCCAGTCGTTGTGGCCGCAACAGGCCTTCGAGGCCTGGGCGCGGATGGAGACCGAGATGCGCGAGCGTGACGCCGAGCTGGGCATGGATATTAGCGCTCGCTAATGGATGCGGTTAAGATGTCCTATCCCCTGAATTAACGTAAAGGCTTATCCCATGTACGGTTTTAATGTGAATGTTCCCGGCAAACTGGACGAGGTGGTGGCGCGCGTCACCGAGGCGCTCAAGGGCGAGGGCTTCGGCGTCCTCACCACCATCGACGTGGCCGCTACCCTGAAGGCGAAGATCGGCGTCGAGCGCGCCCCCTACACCATCCTCGGCGCCTGCAACCCCAAGCTCGCCAATCAGGCCATCGAGGCCGACCCCGACATCGGCCTGCTGCTGCCCTGTAACGTGGTGGTGCGCGAGGAGGGTGAGGGTTGCGTGGTCGGCTTCATGGACCCCATGAGCGTGCTGGCCCTGGCCGACGCCCCCGAGCTGGCTGCCCTGGGCGCCGAGGTGAAGGGCAAGCTGGAGCGCGTGCGCGACGCCCTGGCGTCTTAATCCATCGTACGGGAGCCTACCCATGAAGCGACTGAGCCTCTCTATCGCGCTGCTGGCCCTCAGTGGCGCTCTCTCGGCCCAGCCCCCCGCGCCCATGCCTCATCCGGGCATGATGCACCCCGGCATGCAGGGCGGGCCGATGATGCGTGGCGGCCGCCCCATGCCCCAGCCGGGGCTGCTGCCGCCGCCGCTGGCGGCCCTGGAGCTGGATGAGGCGCAGCGCAAGAAGGTGGAGGCGATGTTCGTCGAGCAGCAGGCGGCGCAGCGTGAAAACATCCAGGCCGGACGCGAGGCGGAGGAGGCGCTGCGCGAGCTCTACGCCGCCGAGGTGTGGGACGCCGAGGCCATCGGCAAGGTGTATGGGCGCATCTTCGCCCTCAAGCGCGAGATGATCGTCGCCGGGGTCGAGGCTCGTAACCGGCTGATGACCATGCTCAACGAGGAGCAGCGGGCTCGTCTGCGGCAGATGATGCCGCCGATGCCCTCGCAGATGCCCCCGCTGCCGCCCCAGCGCTGATGGCCTTTCCCGACGACTCCCCCTTCAACCCCAACAACCAGGCGGGCTACCTGCGCTGGCGTGAGGAGAAGCTGCGCGACTATCCGCGTAGCGCCGCCGAGCTGTTGGTGGAGCTGGCCGACCCGCGCGCGCTGAGCGAGGCGGAGTACCGGGCCCTTGCCGAACGCATCGCCAAGGCCAACATGGCCATCTATGCCACGAAGCTGGGGACGGACCCGGACAAGTCCGGTCCACGCGCCCTGGCCGAGCGCTTCGGCCTCGGTCACCTGGACAGCAACCTGCTGGCCGATGACGACGGCCTCACCTCCATCACCGTCAGCGACACGGGCGACAAGCCCAAGTACATCCCCTATACCAGCCGCCCCATCAACTGGCACTGCGACGGTTACTACAACACCGGCGAGCGGCAGATCCGCGGCATGCTGCTGCACTGCGTGGTGCAGGCCGAGGAGGGGGGCGAGAACCTGCTGCTGGACCCGGAGATGGTCTATATGGAGCTGCGGGATCGGGATGTCGAGCACGTGCGCGCGCTGATGGAGGTGGACGTGATGACCATCCCCCCTGGCCTCGACGGTGAGGGTAATGAGCGCGGCGCCTCGGTCGGCCCGGTCTTCTCCTGGCATGAGGCCAGCGCCTCGCTGCACATGCGCTACACCGCGCGTAAGCGCAACATCGAGTGGAAGCCGACGGCCAATGTTCAGGCGGCGCTGGCGGCCCTGAACGACATCCTCGAGCACTCCCCCTACATCATCCGCGCCCGTCTGGAGCCCGGCATGGGGCTGCTCTGCAACAACGTGCTGCACACCCGCACCGCCTTTCGCGACGCCGATAGTGGCCCCAAACGCCTGCTCTACCGCGCCCGCTACTTCGACCGCATCCGCCTGGAGGATTGAGCACGGATAGGGTAACCTGAGCGGATAACTCGGGAATGAGAAGGGGAGAGATGATGGGCACACCGGCAACGCTCAAGGAGTGGGTGAGGCGGCTCAGTGAGGAGGAGATGCCGGTGCTGGCGCACACCGCGCGGCGCATCGCCGACATCTACGCCCGCCCCGAGAGCTCCGCCGCCGAGCTGGCACAGGCCATTCTGCAGGACGGCTCGATGACCGCGCGGGTGCTGCGCATGGCCAACAGCGTCTACTACAACCCCGGCGGGCAGGACATCACCACCGTCAGCCGCGCGGTAGTGATGCTGGGCTTCGACGTGGTCAGCGCCATCGCCATCTCCATCGCCATGATCGACAGCATGCTCGGCGGCATGCGCCAGGAGCGGGTGTTGGAGGAGATGGCCTGCTCCTTCCACGCCGCGGTGCAGGCCAAGGGCTTCGCCGAGGCGCGCGGCGACGTCAATCCCGAAGAGGTGTTCATCGCCACCCTGCTGCACCACCTGGGGCACATGGCCTTCTGGTGCTTCCCCTACGGTTTGGACCAGCAACTGGACGATGAGCTGCGCCTCACCAGCGAAGTCGGCGGGCCCGAGGAGGCCGAGCAGCGGGTGCTGGGCTTCTCCCTGCTGGAGCTGACCGCCGCCCTCAACGAGGAGTGGCACCTCAGCGACCTGCTGGCCGACGCCTTCAAGGGCCGGCGCGGCGGCAATCCGCGGGTCGGCAGCCTGGAGCTGGCCGAGGAGCTGGCGCGGGCGGTGCGCATCAGCTGGCACGGGGAGGAGACCGCCGCCTCGCTCAAGCGCATCAGCGAATACCTCTACCTGCCGCTGGAGGAGTGCCGCGCCATGGCCGAGGTCAACGCCCTCAAGGCGCGACAGATGGCCACCGATTATGGCGCCGCCGCCGCCGCCCGCCTCATCCCCCTGGCCAGGGAGCAGGCCGAGGCGAAGCGCGCCCCCCCCGCGAGGCTCGCCCCCATGGGTGACCCGCAACTGCAACTGGGGGTGCTGCGTGAGATCTCCGCCATGCTCAACGAGCGAGTGGAGCTGAACGAACTTCTGTCGCTGGTGCTGGAGGGGATCTACCGCGGTATCGGCATGGACCGCGCGGTGCTGGCGCTCATCTCCCCCGAGGGTACGGTGCTGCGCGGCAAGTACGCCCTGGGCGAGGGGCGCGAGGCGCTGATGAACTGCTTCGCCCTGCGCCTGGACCGCGAAAACCTCTTCGCCTACGCGCTCAAGAACAACCAGGCGATCTGGGTGGAGGAGCGTGGCCGCATCCACTGGCAGGACCTGATCAGTGATGAGGTGCGCGCCTGCGTCGGCGATGGTGATTTCTTCATCATGCCGCTGGCTATCGGCGGCCGCCCCCGCGGCCTCTTCTTCGCCGACCGCGCCCTCTCCGGCGCGCCCCTGGACGAGACCGCCTACAACGGCTTCAAACACTTCTGCGAACAGGCGCAGCTGGGGCTGTCGGTGTTGGGGATGCGACGATAAAAAAGGGCGCCATCGGCGCCCTTTTTTTTCATCCCGTCACGGCACTCAGGCCAGCTTCGGGTCCTTGCCGGTGAGCAGCATCGCCAGCAGGTCGTGGACGCTGCGCAGCTGGTCGCCGAAGGGCAGCGGCTCGGAGCCGCGGAAGAACAGCCCCTTCTCCAGGTTGCCCTCCACCGCCGCCTCCAGCTGGGTGTCGATGCAGAACTGCCCGGCGTCGGGGTTGCCGTCCTTGAGGCCACAGTGGCTCAGGCACTCGAACCAGACCGCGCACTTGCCCTTCTCGGGGGTGGCGCGTGAGCGCACCTTCTCTTCGCGCTCCAGGTACTTCTTCAGCCAGGGGGTGAGCACGGCGCGGGCGGGCAGCCCGGCGGTGCTCATGAAGGTGACCACGTCTTCGGGTTTGGCCTCCAGCAGCACCTTCTTGAAGGTGGGGTGGGCGTCGCCCTCCTCGGTGACCGCGAAGGGGGTGCCGATCTGCACGCCCGAGGCGCCCCAGCCGAACAGGTCCTTGATCTTCTCGAAGGAGTTGATGCCGCCGGCGGGGATCAACGGGATGGGCTCGAGCTTGAGCGACTCGAACACCTTGGCGATCTCCTCCAGCACGCGCTTGAAGTCGAAGCGGGGATCAGTGACATCCTCGGGGTTGGGCGCGCCCAGGTGACCACCGGCGTAGCGCGGGTGCTCCAGGACGATGGCGTCGGGCAGCACGCCCTTGCGCATCCAGCGCTTGAGCACCGCGCGCACCCCGCGCTCCTCGGAGAGGATGGGGATCAGCGCCACGTCGGGGTAGCCCTTGACCAGGTCGGGCAGATCGAAGGGCAGACCCGCGCCCATGATGATGGCGTCGGTGCCGCTCTCGCAGGCCTGCTTCACCAGCTCCGGGTAGCGGTCCACCGCCTTCATCACGTTGGTGGCGATGAAGCCCTCGGGGGCGATCTCACGGGCCGCCTTGATCTCGCGGTCCAGGGCCTCGTAGTTGGCCTCATCGATAATCTGGCGATCCTTCACCCGCTTGGTGCGCTCCATCAGGTCCGGATGGTGGACGCGCAGGTCAATGCTGGCGATGGTGCCCACGGCCCCCTCCCGGGCGACGGTTCCGGCCAGCTTATGGGCTGAAACGCCCACGCCCATACCGCCCTGGATGACGGGCAGCAGTTCGCGGTCACGCAGTTTCAGCTTGGGAAAAGGTGTGTCGATCATGGATTACCTATGGGCTGTGGGCACAAAGGGCACTATCATACCCTAATTGATAGTTTCCGGTCTCCACTTCGGGCGACCGCGCCAACGGGGTTTCCGATGTCCAGTAATAACCTAGCACAAGGGTCGATTAAGCGTGAGGATGTGATCGCCTACCGCCTGCACGGTAACTGCTATCTCAACATCACCAGCCGTTGCACCCTGCGCTGTGATTTCTGCCCCAAGTACAACCGCAGCTGGGAGGTGCAGCAGTACGACCTCAGTCTGAGCCATGAGCCGGATGCCGAGGAGGTGCTCGCGGCCATCGGCAACCCGTTGGATTACAAGGAGATTGTCTTCTGTGGCCTGGGTGAGCCCACCTCCCGCCTGGAGGTCTTGCTGGCGGTGGCCAGGGCGGTGAAGGCCCAGGGGGCGGTGGTGCGCATCAACACCGACGGCCTGGCCAACCTGCGCGAGGGGCGCGATGTGACCCCGGAGATGGCCGAGGTGGTGGACAAGCTCTCCATCTCCCTCAACGCCGATACCGCCGAGGTGTACGAGCGCCACACCCGCCCCAAACTCGAGGGGGCCTTCGAGGCCCTGCAGGGCTTCGCCGTCCGTGCCCGTGAGGCCGGGATGGAGGTGACCCTCACCGCCATCGACGGCCTGGAGGGGGTGGATATCGAGGCCTGCGGCGCCATCGCCGAGCGGCTGGGCGTCGCCTTCCGGCGGCGCGAGCTGGATGTGGTGGGTTAGCGGTGCTTAGTCACCGCCGTGCGTAAGCCAGCGCTCCAGCATCTCGAAAAAGCTCTTCACCTTGATCGGCTTGGTCAGGTAGTCACTGAATCCGGCCTCCCGGGCCCTGTCGATATCGGCGGGCAGGGCGTTGGCGCTGAGGCCGATGACCGGGGTGGAGGCGTTGGTCGGTAGTTGTCGTAGCTGCTCCAGCACCTCATAGCCGCTGATGCCGGGCAGGTTGATATCCAGGAGGATAAGGTCGAAGCCGTTCTCCGCCGCCTGGGCCAGCCCCTCCCGCGGGTCCTCGATGCTCACCAGGGTGGTGTTCGGCCGCCGCGCGACCAGCTTCTCCACCAGCTTGATGTTCACCGGGTTGTCCTCGATGTAGAGAATGCTGGCCTCCCGCCCCTGCATGATCGGCTGCGGGCTCGGCGGCTTCAGCGCATCGTCGTCGGCCGCGGCAGGCCCCTCGACGGCCCCACCCCGCGGCAGCTCGATCCAGAAGCTCGAGCCCACTCCCAACTCGCTTTCAACCCCCACGCTACCGCCCATCATCTCCGCAAGGCTGCGGGTGATCACCAGGCCGATGCCGGTTCCCTCGACGGTGTGATGCTCCTGGCCGAGGCGCTCAAAGGGCTGGAACAGGCGCTCAAGCTGCTCCTCGCTCAAGCCCCTGCCGGTGTCGCTGACACGAATGCGCAGGTGCTCCTCATCCGGCGTCTCCAGTGAGAGGCTGAGACTGCCGCCCTCGCGGTTGTACTTGATGCCGTTGGAGATGAGGTTGAGCAGGATCTGCCGGAGGCGGGTCTGGTCGGCGCGCACGCTCGGCGTCGGGTCGTGAATCTCGCTGCTCATGCGGATGCCGCGGGCCTCGGCCATCGAGCGGGTGAGGCCGAGGCAGTTGTCGGTAATGCCCTTGATGGAGTGTTCGCCGATATCGAGATCGACCTTGCCCGCCTCGATCTTCGCCAGGTCCAGGATTTCGTTGATCAGCCCCAGCAGGTGCTCGCTGGCCTGGTTGATCTCCTTGAGCTGGTCCCGCTGCGCGCTGCTCTGCGCATCCATCTCCAGCAGCTGGGCGAAGCCCATGATGGCGTTGAGCGGGGTGCGCAGTTCGTGACTCATGCTGGAGAGGAACTCCGACTTGGCCTGACTGGCCTTCTCGGCCAGCTCCCTGGCGGCGCGCATCTGCTGCTCGCTCAGGCGCCGGCTGATCCCCAGTCCGAGAATATCGGTGACCCGCTCGAGAAACTCCTGCTCCTTGGCGCTATGGGGGTGGGCGTGTTCGAGGTAGAGGGCGAGCACGCCGAGCAGCTCGTCGCCGCGCATGATGGGCATTACGTAGTGGCCGTGCTCCTCTATGCCCTCGAAGCGGATGTCGTGGCGGTGATCGATATGGTCGGCGAACACCGCCTTGCCGCTCTGTGCGGCGCGGCCGCAGAGGCACTGGCCGAAGGGGATGCGCTCGCAGAGCACCTTCAGCTCGAAGGAGAGCTGATAGTTGGCGGCGATCTGCAGGGCCTCGGGGTCGTCCTCGGCGCGCAGGAAAATGGCCCCTCTGGGCAACAGCCTCAACCATGGGGTGGAGGTGATCGTGAGCCTCAGGGCCTCACTCAGGTAGCCCTGCATCGGGCTGTCGTCCAGCGCCAGGCGCAGTAGTCGGCTCAGGGTCTGCTCCATGTCGGCGTTCTGTTCGATGAGCGCGTGCTGTCGCTTCAACTCGCTGATATCGACCAGACTGCCGATGAAGTGTCGGGTGTCACCCTCCGCCCCCTTCATCGCCGAGATACTCAGCAGGCAGGGAAACTCCTCGCCGCTCTTTCGCCGGTTCCAGATCTCCCCCTCCCAGTGACCATTGTGTTCAAGCGACCGCCACATCGCTTGGTAGAAGTCGGGCCCGTGTCGTCCGGAGTTGAGGATGTTGGAGCGACGGCCGATGACCGATTCACGGGAGTAGCCGCTCATCTGACTGAAGGCGCGGTTGCAGCGCAGGATGCGTCCCTCCTTGTCGGTGATGATGAGGGGGCCGCTGGCCTCGAAGGCGGCATCCCCCAGTTGCAGCGCCTCGGCGTCGCTCTGGCTCTGTATGCGCATCCGCACGATCTCCAGAAGACGGTGGCGCAGCTTGCTGGCGAACAGCAGCAGGGTGCCCAGGTAGATCAGTGCCAGGAAGGCCATGCTCAGGCTGATCAGGCTCAGCTCATGCATGAACAGGCGTAGCGCCAGCAGCAGCAGAATGGGGGTGATGAAGATGTGGGTGAGGAGGCGGTCGATGCCCAGTAGGGTGACGCCACCGGCGGTCATTCCAGCGATGATGAAGGCCAGAAAAAAGAGGTGCGAATATTGCTCCTCGGGAAACAGAAAAATGATGCTGGCCATCCAGAACAGGGAGAACAGGGCGACCCCCGCGATCTGCTCATTACGATGTTTCTGGGTGACCGGCTCGCCCCGCTGGAAGGCGGCCTGATTGTTGAGCGTGGTGATGGCGCGAAAGCCCCCGGAAATGATTCCGAATCCGAGCCAGAGGATCAGCGTGATATGGGGTACCACATCCCATAGAACGGCACTCAGTATCACGGCGTTGAGCAGGTTAACCAGCACCGCGGGGATGGAGCTTTCGTAGATCTGTCGGACCTGCTCCGCTTTCAGCTGTCTGGCAACCTCATCTTCCAGCCTGGAGGTTGCCGTCGCCGCTGAAGGTACCACTGATGCCATAGATAACCCCTAAATCAGAAAATCACCCATATCTTTCGAGGATGTGCCCCTGATATCGAAAAAGCAAGGAGAGGGGGCGCGTTTGGCGATTCCCCGCCAAGCAGGTAGCCTTGTTCCATTGATACGATTTCAGGGGTGTGTTGTGGCGGAGCAAACGATCAACCTTTCCATCGGCGGCATGAGCTGCGCCGGTTGCGTGGCCGGGGTGGAGAAGGCGCTGAAGTCGGTGGAGGGCGTCACCTCCGCCGAGGTCAACTTCGCCGGGCACAGCGCGCGGGTGCTGGGCGAGGTGGGCGCCGCCGAGCTGATCCAGGCGGTGGTCGATGCCGGATACGAGGCGGCCGAGCTCAAGGACCTGGAGAGCGAGCAGGCCGAGCGCGAGGCACGCGAGGCGGCCGCCTACCGGCGCAAGTTGCGCCAGGCGGCGGTGGCGGCGCTGGTCGGCTTCCCGCTGATGGCGGCCTCCATGTCCGGCTGGCTGCCGGGGCTGGATGAGTCGCCCGCCACCTGGTTCGTCATCGGTCTCATCACCCTGGCGGTGATGACCTACAGCGGCGGTCACTTCTTCAGCGGCGCCTGGAAGCAGTTGCGTCACCGCGCCGCCAACATGGACACCCTCATCGCCATGGGCACCGGTGCCGCCTGGGTCTACTCCATGGCGGTGGTGTTGCTGCCCGATCAGCTCCCCAGTCTGGCCCGCCACGCCTACTTCGAGGCGGCGAGCATGATCATCGCCCTGGTCAACTTCGGCTCGGCCATGGAGCTGCGCGCCCGCGGCAAGAGCTCCGAGGCGATCAAGCGTCTCATTGGCCTGCAGCCCAAGACCGCGAGGGTGATACGCGAGGGCAAGGAGATCGATATCCCCATCATCGAGGTGGGGCTGGGCGAGACCCTGCGGGTGCGCCCCGGCGAGCGCATCCCGGTGGACGGGGTGGTGCTAGAGGGGGAGTCCCACGTCGATGAGTCCATGCTCAGCGGCGAGCCGCTGCCGGTTTCAAAGGCAGCGGGCGACACCCTTACCGGCGGCACCATCAACGGTCAGGGGACCCTGCTCTACCGCGCCGAGCGCATCGGCGGCGACACGGTGCTGGCGCGCATCATCGAGCTGGTACGCGAGGCCCAGGGGGGCAAGCCCCCCATCGGCCGCCTGGTGGACCGGGTGGCCGGGGTCTTCGTCCCGGCGGTGGTGGCCATTGCCGTGCTCACCTTCATCATCTGGATGCTGGTCGGCCCCGAGCCCCGCCTGGGCTACGCGGTGGTGGCGGCGATGACCGTGCTGGTGATCGCCTGCCCCTGCGCCCTGGGTCTGGCCACCCCCATCTCCATCATGCTCGGGGTCGGCAAGGCGGCCGAGGTGGGGGCGCTGATCCGCAACGGCGAGGCCCTGCAGGGGCTGGCCTCGGTCACCACCGTGGTGCTGGACAAGACCGGCACCGTCACCGAGGGCAAGCCCCGGGTGGTGGATGTGGTCCCCTTCCACGGTGCCGATGCCGAGCAGCTGCTGACCATCGCCGCCAGCGTGGAGGCGGGGTCCGAGCACCCGCTGGGGACGGCCATCGTCGCCGAGGCCGAGGCCCGCGGCCTCGAACGGCTGGAGTGCCACGACTTCCAGGCCCTCAGCGGCCACGGGGTCTCGGCGGTGATGAACCAGCAGACCGTCCGCATCGGCAACCGCGAGCTGATGGAGGCCAACGGGGTCTTCCTCGGCCACCTGGCGGAGGAGGGGGAGCGCCTGGCCGCCGAGGGCAAGACCCCCATCTACATGGGCATGAACACCACCGGCGCGGCGCTGTTCGGCGTCGCCGACCCGATCCGCGAGGACTCGGTGGCGGCGGTGGCGCGTCTGCGCGAGCGGGGCATCAAGGTGGCCCTGCTCACCGGCGATCACCCGCTGGCGGCCGAGGCGGTGGGCCGGGCCATCGCCGCCGACGGGGTGGTCGCCCAGGTGCGCCCCGAGGAGAAGGAGCGCTTCGTCGCCGCCCTGCAGGAGCGCGGCGAGCGGGTGGTGATGGTGGGTGATGGCATTAACGACGCCCCGGCCCTGGCCCGCGCCGATATCGGCATTGCCATGGGCGGTGGTACCGACATTGCCATCGAGTCGGCCGATATCACCCTGATGCGCAACTCCCTGCACGGGGTGGCCGACGTCATCGCCGTCTCCCACGCCACCCTGAGGAACATCAAGCAGAACCTCTTCGGCGCCTTCATCTACAACACCCTCGGCATCCCCATCGCCGCCGGGCTGCTGTTCCCCTTCACCGGGCTGCTCCTCAACCCGATGATCGCCGGGGCGGCCATGGCCATGTCCTCGGTGACCGTGGTGAGCAACGCCAACCGCCTGCGTGGGTTCAAGGTCGAGCGGTGATCGAACCGGCCACCATTCTCCTCACCCTGGGGGTGGTGCTGCTGCTGGGTCTGGCGACCAACGCCCTGGGTCGCCTCACCCGCCTGCCGCGGGTGACCCTGCTGCTGGGCTTCGGTATCGCCATCGGCCCCGAGGGGTTTAATTTCCTGCCCGCGCACAGCGAGGCGTGGTTCGAGCTGGCCGCCGACATGGCTCTGGTGATGGTCGGCTTCCTGCTCGGTGAGCAGTTCACCCGCAAGCACATGCGCCACCACGGCCGCGAGGTGCTGGTGATCTCGCTGAGCGCGGTGGTCGCCACCTGCGTGGCGGTGGCCGCCGGGCTGCACCTGCTGCTGGATGTGCCGCTGGAGGCGGCGCTGTTGTTCGGTGCCATCGCCTCCTCCACCGCCCCGGCGGCGACCATGGACGTGGTGCACGAGAGCGGCGCCATGGGTCCCTTTTCTCACACCCTGCTCGGCGTGGTGGCGGTGGATGACGCCTGGGGGCTGATCGCCTTCAGTCTGGCGTTGATCGCGGTGGGCGCCGCTGGCGCCAATGGCGATCTGTTCGTGCCCCTGGGCCACGCCGTTCACGATATCGGCGGCGCGCTGCTGCTGGGGGCCGCGCTGGGGGTACCCGCCGCCTATCTCACCGGCCGCATCCGCAGCGGCGAGCCGACTCAGCTGGAGGCGCTGGGGCTGGTGCTGCTGTGCGGCGGTCTGGCGCTGAAGCTGGAGGTCTCCTTCCTGCTGGCGGCGATGACCCTGGGTGCGGTGGTCGCCAACCTCGCCCGCCACTACCGCCGTCCGTTTCACGCCATCGAGAATATCGAGCAGCCCTTTCTGGTGCTGTTCTTCGTCTTCGCCGGGGCCTCGTTGGAGCTGGAGTCATTGCTTGCCATCGGCTGGTTGGGCGGGGGCTATGTGTTGCTTCGCATCGCTGGGCGTTTTCTCGGCGCCTGGATCGGCGGCGGCCTCTGCGGTTGGGGGATACGCCCGCGCAACTCCATGGGCATGGCGCTGATGCCGCAGGCGGGGGTGGCCCTGGGCATGGCCCTGATCGCCTCGCAACGCCTCCCCGAATACGAGCCGCTGATCCTGCCGGTGGTGATCGGCGCCACCGTCTTCTTCGAACTGAGCGGCCCCATCCTCGCGCGCCTGGCGTTGCGCAGGATGGGGGAGAGCGCATAGGCTTGGCGGCGCTATGCGTTCCTCCATCAACAAGATCATCGGCAAGCTTAAGCAGGGCGCCCACGGCGCCCGTGCCAAGCTCATCGGCGCGCGCGCGCGTCAACAGACCCGCCAGGGCTTCTTTAACGCGCTGTTCTCGGTGATGGGCCACATCGCCAAGGTCGATGGTCGGGTGAGCGAGGCGGAGATCGCCTACGCCAGCCGCAGCATGGAGCTGATGGGCTTGCAGGGGGATCGTCGCCGCGAGGCCATCGCCCTGTTCGAGCGCGGCAAGGCCCCCGGCTTCGCCCTGGACGCGGCGCTGGTGCAGTTCCGCCGCGACTGCCACGCCAGCGATAACCTCAGTCGCCTGTTCCTCGAGGTGTTGTTGCAGCTGGCCTACGCCGACGGTGTGATCCACCCCAGGGCGCGCGATGCCCTGCTGCACACCTTCGACATGCTCGGCTTCAGTCGCGGTTTGTTCGAGCGCATGGCCGGTGAGGCGGACGCCGAGGCGCAGATGCGCCGTCACGCCGAGGCAGCCGCCTCGGCCAGGCGGGCCCAGGCGAAGCCGAAGGCCAAACCCCAGCCCGGCCCCAGGGCCAAACCCAATCCCGAGCCCCCCGACCCGCGCGCCGAATTCCAGCGCATGCTGCGCCCCGCCTACACCCTGCTGGGGCTCAAGCCGGAGTGCTCCGACGAGGAGCTCAAGCGCGCCTTTCACCGTCAGATGCGTGAGCACCATCCGGACAAGCTGAGCGCCAGCGGTGCCTCCGATGAGATGCTGCGCCTGGCCACCGAACGCACCCAGCGGATCAAGGCGGCCTATGATCAGATCCGCGCCGCGCGCGGCCTGAAACGATAGGCCGGGGTGATGGTCGAGAAGGAAGCGGTGAGTTGCAACAGACACGGCAGCTGGCGTGCGAGGGTGCACGGCCTGCTGTTGGCCATTGCCCTACCGGGCCTCCTGACCATCCCGAGTGAGGCGCGGGCCGAGGAGGGGCGTTACTGCGCCGCCCTGCCCGATGGGGGGGAGATCTGCCTGTTGCGAGAGGTGGAGGGGTACTACTGGGAGTGGTTCCAGGTGGCCGAGGATGGCACCGCCCGCCGCATCCCCCACTCACCGATGGCGACCCTCTCCGCGTCGGCGATCAGCCTCTCGCCTTCGGGCCGCTGGGTCGCCGCCCTGGGGGCCGACGAGGGTCATCCGGTCGTGGCGGTGGTTGAGCTGGAGCCGCTGCTGGCCGGGCGCGAGGGCAAGGGTCTTGTCCGCGGCCTCTATCCCGGGTGGTTGGGGCTGCTCTGCTGGCAGGGCGAGGCGCTGGTGCTCAGTAGTGACCAGGACCTGCTTGGCGACTGGCATAGCATGGAGCTGGAGATCGGCCCCGGCGGGCTGTTCCTGTTGCGACCGGAGAGCGGCCGCATTGAGCGGCCGGCGGTGCTGCGCTGCGAAAAGCCGATTGGCTAGTTAACGGCTGGGCAGGTGGCGCTTGAGCCAGCCGTGCACCCGTTTGATCAGGGTGTCGGCATGGCCGTTGAAGTGGTGGTCGGCGCCGGTGATGGCGACCTGACGGTAGCTGACGGCCGCGGCCCTGTCCTTGCCGTGCACCCGCACCCGTTGTGAACGCTGGAAGGCGTCGCTGGGCAGTCCCTGCTCGGCGCGGCGGGCGGCGGCAGCGCGGGCGGCGGCCCCCGTGGTCACCGGGCGCAGGTCATCGCGGCCGTAGATATCCAGTAGCGGCACGCTGATGAGTTCGATCAGCTCGGCGGGGGCGCGCGGCGGCTGCCAGGGGGCCTCCTCGGGCTTAGGCTCGGGGGCGGGCTCTTCGGCCGCCACCTCTTCCTCGGGGGGCTCTTCTACCGCAGCAGCCTGCTCCTCCTCGCTCAGCGGGCGCAGCGCGTGGGGCGAGAGCAGCGGCGGCGGTGTGTTCACCCCGCTGACCCCCACCAGCACCGCGCCGCCCACCCCGGCGGCCAGATTCTCTGCCAGGTAGTCGGCGGCGGCCAGGGCGCCGCTGCCGTGGCCGATGAGGGCGATGTTTTCGACGCCGCGGGACTTCAGCAGCTCCACCGCCGCGGCGATGCGCGGGCGCGAGGCCTCCAGCAGCCGGGCCGTGGCGCGGGCGTTGGCCTCGATATCCCCGGCGACGGCGATGGGTGGTATGGGCAGTTGCAGGCTGAGGCTGGACCAGCCCAGGGCGGGCAACCCCCGGCGCAGCGGGCCGATCACCCCTGGCCAGTCGGCGTGGCCGCCCGCGTCGTGCAGCAGGATCACCCCCCCCAGCGGCTCGCCCCGCTCCTCGGCTCGGAACAGGGCGGGGAAGGGCTGGCCGTTGGCCTCTAGCTCCAGCACCTCGCCCGGGTCGTGCAGGCGCCCCAGGTCCCCCAGGCGCAGGGCCTCGGGGCTGGGTACGGCGACCCGCTCATGCGCGGGCGGCGGGGTCTCGGCCCCTTCCTCGGCCCAGGCGGGGGAGGAGAGCAGCAGCAGCGGCAGGATGATGAGAAGTCGGCTCATGGCGCCCAGTATACGTGATGTGCAAAGGGCGCGCGGAGCGGGTAAACTTGCCGATTCTCAAGATTACGGCGTCCGCCTGAGGCGGGCAGACGACACAAATTTAGATTAAGAGGCAGAACATCATGGCCGATTTCAAGATTGCCCCCTCCATCCTTTCCGCCGACTTCGCTCGCCTGGGTGAGGAGGTCGATAACGTCCTCAAGTCCGGCGCCGATATCGTCCACTTCGACGTGATGGACAACCACTACGTGCCCAACCTGACCATCGGCCCGCTGGTCTGCGATGCCCTGCGCAAGCACGGCGTCACCGCCGACATCGACGTGCACCTGATGGTCAAGCCGGTGGACCGCATCATCCCCGACTTCGCCAAGGCCGGTGCCACCTACATCACCTTCCACCCGGAGGCCTCCGAGCACGTTGACCGTACCATCGGCATGATCAAGGAGCTGGGCTGCAAGGCCGGTCTGGTGTTCAACCCGGCCACCCCGCTGGATGTCCTCGAGTACGCCCTGCCCAAGCTCGACATGGTGCTGCTGATGTCCGTGAACCCCGGCTTCGGCGGTCAGGCCTTCATCCCCTATGTGCTCGACAAGGCGCGCAAGGTGCGTGAGATGATCGACGCCGGTGGTTACGACTGCCGCCTGGAGATCGACGGCGGCGT
>JBFFSW010000003.1:0-18185 GCA_041572195.1 Thiohalomonadaceae bacterium
ACTGGCCTCGCGCCAGCTGCCAAAAGCGACTACTCACCTTGACGAGGGCTTCCGCCTCGCCACCCATATGTTGCATCCCGAGGATTATTTTGCCCTGCTCAACCGTCACCGGCTACTGGCGGCCCTGCCCAGGGCGCCGCTGGAGCATTCGTTACCGCTGAAGGCCCTGCTGGAATCAGCGGCGGTGAAAAATAAGCTGGAATCACTGCAACCCAAGCGGCCAGAGTACAGTCGTAATCCCAACGACCTCTACGGCTAAACCCTGACCCGCCCCAACATCAAACCCAACCCAAGCCCCCTCCCCCCCATAAACACCATCAACGCCAACCACCGCCCATGGTTCCCCATCCCCTGGGTGAGATACCACACGGGCAGGAACACCAGCAGCAGGGCGGCGAGCATGGCGTCGCGCATTTCGCGTGAGCGGGTGGCGCCGATGAAGACGCCGTCCAGCCAGTAGCTCCAGACGGAGATGAGCGGCGAGGCGATGAGCCAGGGGAGATAGGCGGCGGCGTGTTGACGCAACTCGGGGATGTCGGTGAGCAGGGCGACGATCCCCTGCCCCGCGACGAGGTAGAGCAGTGAGAAGGCGGCGGCGAAGAGCAGCGACCACTGCAGCGAGGTCCTGAGCGCGCTCTTCAGCAGCCGCTTCGAGCGTCGCCCCAGGGCGCGGCCCACCAGCGCCTCGGCGGCGTGGGCGAAGCCGTCGAGGGCGTAGGCGGTGAAGGCCTGGAAGTTCATCAGCAGGGCGTTGGCGGCCAGCACCAGCTCCCCCTGTGCCGCGCCCTGGCGGGTGAAGAAGGCGAAGGCGAAGATCAGGCAGAGGGTGCGGATGAAGATGTCGAGGTTAAGACGCAACATGCGCGTCAGCTCGGCGGCGCGCAGCAGCTCGGCCCAGGGCCAGGCCCCGCGCAGCTGTTTGCGCATCAGCCACAGCCCCAGCAGCAGGCCGAACCACTCGGAGAGGGTGGAGGCCAGGGCAACGCCGAACACCCGCCACTCCAGGCCGACCACGAAGAGCAGGTCGAGAATAATGTTGAGACCGTTAATCACCAGCAACAGCAGCAGTGGCGCGCGACTGTTCTGCATGCCGATGAAGGCCCCCAGCAGCACGTAGTGGCCGAGCACCGCCGGGGCGCTCCAGATGCGCACGTTGAAATACTCGGCGGTGAGCGGCGCCAGTCCCCCCTCGGCGCCGCTGAGGCCCAGCGCCAACCGCCCTATCGGCCCGTGGAGCAACAGCAGTAGCGAGCCGATGAGCAGGGCCAACAGCAGGCCGCGCCCCAGCCACAAGCGCAGCCCTTCATGGTCGTGGCCGCCGTGGGCCTGGGCCACCAGCCCGGTGGTGCCCATGCGCAGGAAACCGAAGCCCCAGAAGAGGAAGCTGAAGATCATCGCCCCCAGGGCGACGGCGCCGAGATAGACGGGGGAGTCGAGGTGGCCGACCACGGCGGTGTCGACCAGCCCCAGCAGCGGCACGCTGAGATTGGAGAGGATCATCGGCCCGGCCAGGGCCCAGAGACGCAGGTGATGGGGGTGGCGGCGCAGCACCGCCCTACCCCTCCCAGGCGACGGCCATCACCCGCTCGCCCTCGTCCCTGAGTCGTGCATCGAATCGGCGCCCCTGGTGCGTGAGCATCGCCCGCTCATCATCCATGGACTCGACCACGAAGGCCTGCGGCCGTCCCTGAAAACCCAGCCCGGTGGCCTTGGCCGCCGCCTCCTTGAGCACCCAGAGGCGGATCAGGCGCCGACCGGCTTCGTCGTCATCCAGGCCGTCGAACCAGCGCCGGAACTCCGCCTCATCGCAAACCCGTCTCGCCAGCCCCATCGGCGACGCATGCCAGGGACGGCGAAGCTCGATATCCACCCCCAGCCGACGCTCCGCGACCGCCACCAGCGACTCATCGCCGCTGTGACTGATGGAGAGGAACGGCGGGGTTTCAATGCCAGAGAGATGGGGCGCCCCGTGCTCATCGTTGACGATGGTGATCGCCCGCCATTCAGCATCCATAAAACGGCGACAGGCGCTCTTGGCGGCATAGCGCCCCAACCGCCACTGGCGGACCCGCTTCTCCACGCTGCCCTCGCGCAACTCGGCCAGTCGCTCGCGCTCCGCCGCGCTCAGCCACCCCTCCCCCGCTTCCACCTCATCGGCGTGCATCCGCAGCAGCAGCGCCTGGAAGGGGAGCTGGGGTCCCCACTCAGCCACCGTGTCCCTCCCGTCCCACCCAGCGGGCGGCGATGAGCAGGGCCAGCAGGCTGAGCCCGGCGGCCACCGCGTAGGTGGCGGCGGGCCCGGCGCCGTCCCACATCAGCCCGGCGTAGTAGCTGCCGAAGGCGCCACCGGCGCCGAAGCTGATGCTGCTGTAGAAGGCCTGCCCCTTGCCGTGGTGGCGGCCGCGAAAGTAGTGGTGGAAGAGCGCCACCGCCACCGCGTGGAAGACGCCGAAGCTGGCGGCGTGCAGCAGCTGGGCCAGGAGCAGCAGGGGGAGCTGTTGTGGGAACAGGCCGATGATGAGCCAGCGCACCCCGGCCAGGGCGAAGGCGGCGAGGAACAGCCCGCGCAGGCCGTAGCGCGGGGTGAGCCGGTGCATCACCAGGAACACCCCCACCTCGGCCAGCACGCCCAGCGCCCACATGCCGCCGATGAGGGAGCGGCCGTAGCCCTGCCCCTCCATGTAGATGGTGTAGAAGGTGTAGTAGGGGCCGTGCCCGGCCTGCATCAGGAAGCAGGCGGCCAGCAGTGCCAGGATTGCCGGACGGCGCAGCAACTCCGCCAGCGGCACATGTTCGTGATGGGGGTGGGCCTCGGGGCGCTCGGGCACCAGCAGGCTGCTGAAGAGGATGAGGATATAGATCCCCAGCATCACCCAGGGCAGCAGCGCCGCGCCGTAGTGCTCCAGCAGCGGGCCGAGGGCGGAGACGCTGAGGATGAAGCCGATGGAGCCCCACAGGCGGATCATGGAGTAGCGGTGGGTATCCTCTCCCAAGTGACGCAGGGTGGCCGACTCAAACTGTGGCAACACCGCGTTCCAGAAGAAGCTGAAACCCACCATCACCAGCGCCAGACGCCAGTAGGTCTCGGCGTAAAAGACGCCGATAAAACAGAGCAGCGCCAGCAGCGAGCCCAAGCGCACCACCTGCATGCGTCGCCCGGTGTGGTCGGCGATCCAGCCCCAGAGGTTGGGGGAGACGATCTTGGTGGCCATCACCAGCGCCACCAACTCGCCGATCTCCAGGCTGCTGAAGCCCAGCGACTTGAGATAGAGCGACCAGTAGGGCACCAGCGCGCCGAGGCTGGCGAAGTAGAAGAGGTAGAAGCTGGAGAGGCGCCAGTAGGGCACGCGCGCGCGCCCTACTCGTGACCGGCGGGGATCACCGGGGTCTGGCTGTGGACATCACCGTTCTGCGCGCGATGGCGCAGCAGGTGGTCCATCAGCACGATGGCCATCATCGCCTCGGCGATGGGGGTGGCGCGAATGCCGACGCAGGGGTCGTGACGCCCCTTGGTGACCACCTCGATGGGCTCACCGCGCAGGTTCACGCTGCGACCCGGCAGGTGCAGCGAGGAGGTGGGCTTGAGGGCGATGGCGGCGGTGATGGCCTGACCGGAGGAGATGCCGCCGAGGATGCCACCCGCGTGGTTGGAAAGGAAGCCCTCCGGGGTGATCTCGTCGCGGTGCTCGGTGCCCTTCTGCTCGATGCAGGCGAAACCGGCGCCGATCTCCACCCCCTTGACCGCGTTGATGCTCATCAGCGCGTGGGCCAGGTCGGCGTCGAGGCGGTCGAAGATGGGCTCGCCCAGACCGGGGGGCACCCCCTCGGCGACCACATTAATCTTCGCACCGATGGAGTCACCCTCCTTGCGCAGGGCGTCCATGTAGGCCTCCATCTCCGCCACCTTGGCGGCGTCGGGACAGAAGAAGGGGTTGTTGCCCACCTCGGCCCAGTCAAAGCCCTCGGCCTTGATGGGACCGAGCTGGGAGAGGTAACCGCGAACGGTGATGCCCTTGGAGGCCAGATACTTCTTGGCGATGGCCCCGGCGGCCACGCGCATGGCGGTCTCGCGGGCCGAGGAGCGGCCGCCGCCGCGGTAGTCACGACCGCCGTACTTCTGCTGATAGGTGTAGTCGGCGTGGCCGGGGCGGAAGGTCTCGGCGATGTTGGAGTAATCCTTGGAGCGCTGGTCGGTGTTCTCGATCAGCAGGCCGATGGGGGTGCCGGTGGTCCTGCCCTCGAAGACGCCGGAGAGGATGCGCACCTCGTCCGGCTCACGGCGCTGGGTGGTGTGGCGCGAGGTGCCGGGCTTGCGCCGGTCCAGGTCCGCCTGCAGGTCCGCCTCGCTCAACTCCAGCCCGGGCGGGCAGCCGTCGACGATGGCGCCGAGCGCCGGGCCATGGGACTCACCGAAGGTGGTGACGGTAAAAAGCTTGCCAAAAGTATTTCCAGACATGGGGCGCTATTGTAGCGGCAAATCGGCGTCTCGTCGCCCTTTTAGGCGGCCGCGTCGTTGCTCGCCTCGATGCGGTTACGCCCCTCGTCCTTGGCCCGGTAGAGGGCCTTGTCGGCGGCGGCGATCAGCTCGAAGGGGGCGGACTGACGGTGCGGGCGGATGGTGGCGACGCCGATGCTGAGGGTCACCTGATCGGAGACGTTGGAGGCGCGGTGCTTGAGGCAGAGACGTGCAATCTCCGCCTGGATCTTCTCCGCCACCCGCTCGCCGCCGTGGCGGCTGGTCTCCGGCAGCAGCACCGCGAACTCCTCGCCGCCGTAGCGCGCGGCCAGGTCGGCACTGCGCTTGAGCAGCGCCCCCACCGCCATCGCCACGGTACGCAGGCAGTTGTCCCCCGCCTGATGGCCATAGCTGTCGTTGTACTTCTTGAAGAAGTCGATATCGATCAGCAGCAGGGTGATCTCGCTGCCGTTGCGCATCGCACGTTGCCACTCCTGCTCCAGGCGCTGGTCGAAGAGGCGGCGGTTGGCGATGCCGGTGAGGCCGTCCAGGGCCGAGAGCCGTTGCAGCTCCTGAATGCTCTCCTTGACCCGCTTGTTGAGGGAATTGAAAGCCCCGGCCAGGCGGTGGAACTCCTTGAGGCCGCGGTCATCGACGGTGGCGGCCAGGTCGCCGTGGGTGCAACGCTCGATGTCATCCATCATCTTGCGCACCGGCAGGAACAGGAAGCGGCTGAAGAGCATCAGGGAGATGAGCAGGGCCATCAGCAGCAGACCGAGGAAGGCCAGGGTGGTGTTGAACTGGGTCTCGTGCATGTCGCTGTAGAGCTGCTCCACATCTTCCATGCCCACCAGGCGCAGCAGCCGCTCGCCCTCGTCGCCGAGCAGCCAGAACTCCACCGGCAGACGCTGGCGCTCGTCATTCATCCCCTGGTGCTGATGCAGCAGCTCGCCGTCCACGTCAAAGATGTCGATGGGCATGCGGGTCATGCGCGACATCTGGCTGTAGTTGAAGAGCGGCGCCAGCACCACCTCCAGGTAGCCGCTCAGGCGCAGCCCGCCCACCGGCACCAGGGTGGAGTGGAGCGCGCCCCGGGGTGAGAGCCAGAGGCTGTCGAGGACCTTGAGGCGGTCGGCGCCACTGCGCCCGGCGGCGGTGCGGCGGAGGTGATCGGGGAGTCGTTCGGGCAGGCCTTCGTAGCCGCGGCGGCTGGCGGCGACGAAGTTGAGGTCGGCGTCGTAGAGGCGCAGCTTGACCAGCTCCACCTCGCCGGCGCCGACGAAGCCAGTGATGAAGGGGTCGTCGAGCAGCGCCAACAGCGGCTCAGCCTCGCCACCACGCCGTACGCCCAGGAAGTGATGACGCAGCTCGGCGTTGCCGCGCAGGTTGGTACCCAGGTCCACCGCCTTATCCACCAGGTGACGGCGGATCTCGCCCGAAGCCACCTCCATGCCGCGCGAGAGGCTCTTGACCTGGGAGTCGAGGGCGGCGTCGCGGAAGTAGTCGGCGGCGGTCAGCGAGAGCAGGATGGAGAGGCCGCCGAACAGCAGCAAGATGCCGATGGTCAGCCCCTTGATGGAGATCCGCTCGATGCGCATGGTGAGCTTCCGTCAGGACCTATTGCTTGCTGACCGGCAGCCCCTTGGACTCCCACTCGGCCCAGCCGCCGCGGAACCAGTAGACCTTGTCGTAGCCCCAACCGATGGCCTTGGTGGCCGCCTTGGTGCTGCGCATGCAACGCTCGCCGTTGCAGTAGAAGAGCAGAGGGCCATGCGTGTCGGGGGCCACCATGGAGAGCTTCTCCTCGGTCATGGTGGTGTCGAGGATGCTGATCGCCCCCTCGATGTGCCCCTTGGCGTACTCCTCCTCCTTGCGGGCGTCGATGATCACCAGCTGGGGGGTATCGAGGATGAGGTCGACCACCTGCTCGGCGGTGAGATTGGTGGCCCCGTCGATCACCTCCGGCGCCAACGGTTTGTCGGCCCAGACATTGAGCGAGAACAGCATGCCGAACAGCAGCGTGAGAATGGATGCCTTGCGCATCGCCTACCCTCCCTTGGTTTTGTGGTGTTTGTAATAACCCAGCATCAATCTAAGAAATACCAGGTTTTTCTTATAGTTATTTGTGTTTCTTTGTTATCACGCGACAACCATGGGGTCAATAAAAAAGCCGTCCCAGGTAGGCCTGGGACGGCTTTTTGTAGGACCAACTCCTACAGGAAATCAAATCACCTTGGAAAAACGCTGATTCTGTTTCTCGCGCAGGTAACGATCAAAGACCATGCAGATGTTACGAATGAGCAGCTTGCCCGCCGGATTGACCTCGATACGGCCCGCATCTAGCTTGAGCAGACCGTCCGCCTGCATCCCCTCCAGGTCCTTCAACTCGTTGGCGAAATAGTCGTTGAAGTTGATGCCGTGGATGGACTCGATATTGGCCTTCTCCAGCTCGAAGTTGCAGATGAGCTGGGTGATGACGTCGCGACGCAGTTTGTCGTCCTTATCCAGGTCCACGCCGCGGAAGATGGCCAGTTTCCCGGCATCGATGGCGGCGTAGTAGTCATCCAGATCCTTGAGGTTCTGGGCGTAGGAGTCCCCCACCATGCTGATGGAGGTGGCGCCGATGGCGATGAGGTCGCACTCGGCGTGGGTGGAGTAGCCCTGGAAGTTGCGGTAGAGGGTCCCCTCGCGCTGCGCCACCGCCAGCTCATCGTCGGGCTTGGCGAAGTGGTCCATGCCGATGTAGACGTAACCGGCGTTGGTGAGCTTCTCGATGGACATCTGCAGGATGTCGAGCTTCACCTGCGGCTCGGGCAGGTCCGCCTCGTTGATGCGCCGCTGCGGCTTGAAGATCTCCGGCAGGTGGGCGTAGTTGAAGACGGTGAGGCGGTCCGGGTCGATCTCCAGCACCCGGTCCAGGGTGCGGGAGAAGCTCTCCACGCTCTGGAAGGGCAGGCCGTAGATGAGGTCCACGGAGATGGACTTGAAGCCCTCGCGGCGGGCCGCCTCCAGCGCCCCCAGGGTCTGCTGCTCGGTCTGCACGCGGTTGACCGCGATCTGCACCTTCTCCTCGAAGTCCTGCAGGCCGAGGCTCATGCGGTTGAAGCCAATCTCACGCAGCAGGGCGATGGTGTCGGTCTTCACCTCGCGCGGGTCGATCTCGATGGAGTACTCGCCGGTGTCGTCGTCGTGCAGCTTGAAGCACTCGCGGGTCTTGTCCATCAGCGCGCGCATCTCGTCGTGGCTGATGAAGGTGGGGGTGCCGCCGCCCCAGTGCAGCTGATCGACCACGCGTTCCGAATCGAACAGGGCGCTCTGCATCTCCAGCTCGTGGTACACCCGCTCGAGGTAGGGGGCGGCGCGGGAGCGGTCCTTGGTGGCGACCTTGTTGCAGCCGCAGTAGAAGCAGACGGTGTCGCAGAAGGGGATGTGGAAATAGAGCGAGAGCGGCCCGCCGTTGGCGTTACTGGCCTCGGCGTGGCGTTTGTACTCCGCTTCGCCGAAACCGTCGTGGAACTGCACGGCGGTCGGGTAGGAGGTGTAGCGCGGCCCGGACTTGTCGTAGCGTTTAATCAGGTCCAGATCGAAGATGATGCTCTGCGATTTCATTCAATTATCCGATTCAGTGTAAGGCCAGAAGCATAGCCGCGACGGCTTTACTCCGCATTAATTTCCAGTAGCTGCTCGCGGGTAAGGAGGAACACCCCCTCGCCTCCACGCTCGAACTCCAGCCAGACGAAGGGCAGTTGCGGGTAGGCCGCCTCCAGCGCCGGGGCACTGTTGCCCACCTCGCAGAGGAGGATCCCCCCCTCCTCCAGGTGTTTGGGCGCCTCGCGCAGCATGATGCGCACCAGGTCCAGGCCGTCGTCCCCGGCCGCCAGCGCCAGTTCCGGCTCGTGGCGGAACTCGTCCGGCAGGGCGGCCATGTCCTCGGCGTCCACGTAGGGGGGATTGCTGATGATCACATCGTAGCGCCGCCCCTCAAGCGAGTTGAAGAGGTCGGACTGTACCAGATCCAGGCGCTCATCCAGGCCGAAGCGCTCGCGGTTGATGGCCGCCACCTCCAGCGCATCGGCGGAGAGGTCGGCCCCGTCCACGCTGGCGAAGGGGAAGGCCTCGGCGCAGGCGATGGCGATGCAGCCGCTGCCGGTACAGAGGTCGAGTATGCTATCGACCCTGCTCGAATCGATCCAGGGCTCGAAGTGGGCCTCGATCAGCTCGGCCACCGGCGAGCGGGGGATCAGCACCCGCTCGTCCACGTAGAAGGGCAGCCCGGCGAACCACGCCTCGTGGGTCAGGTAGGGGGCGGGCTGGCGCTCGTCGATGCGCCGGGCGATCAGCTCCGCCGCCGCGCGCCGCTCCGACTCGGTGAGGCGGGTCTCCAAGTAGGCGTCCCCCGGCTGGGGCGGCATGTGCAGGGCGAAGAGCACCAGATAGGCCGCCTCGTCCAGGGCGTTGTCGGTGCCGTGGCCGTAGAAGAGATCCGCCTCGTTGAAGCGGCTCATACCCCAGCGGATGAGGTCGCGGATGCTGCGCAGGTCGCGGACCGCCTCGTTAATATCCAGGCTCATCAGGCGGGCTTCTTTGCATGCTTCGGACGGAAGGCCTTGCACACCGACTCGTCGGTCTCAAGGTAAGGGCCCTCGATGAGGTCGATGCAGTAGGGCACCGCCGGGAACACCGCGTTGAGGCAGTCATCGATGGCCGAGGGCTTGCCCGGCAGGTTGATGATCAGGGTATTGCCACGGATCCCCGCGGTCTGGCGCGAGAGGATGGCGGTGGGCACGAACTTCAGCGACTCCTGGCGCATCAGCTCACCGAAGCCGGGCATCATCTTCTGGCAGACCGCCTCGGTCGCCTCGGGGACAATGTCACGCAGCGCCGGACCGGTGCTCCCGGTGGTCACCACCAAACAGCACCCTTCCTCGTCGCACAGCTCCTTGAGCACTGCCTCGACCTGGTCCTGCTCGTCGGCCACCAGGCGCGGCACCGCCTCCCAGGGGGAAGTGAGGGCCTTCTCCATCCAGGCGATCATCGCCGGACCGCCCAGGTCCTCGTACTCACCGCGGCTGGCCCGGTCCGAGACCGTGACGAAGCCGATACGCGCCTTGTCGGAACTCATAGTGACAACTCTACTGATTCTTGGGGAAGAAGCGATTATACGCGCACGACCAGTGCTTGTCTGGTCGGACAAGGGTGGATAGAGAGTAGGGAAATTAAATGCCAGGACCGCGGGCTGAGTGGCCGTCCCTAGCGGTAATCCGCCAGCCGCACCGGCTGGCGTCGCGGTCCCCAATCACCCGGGCGCTCATCAAACACTCCAGCACAACGAGTACCGCACTGCTTGCAGTGGCCATGGGCATCGAGGTTCCAGTCCGACAACACATACCAATCACGGCCGATGAGCCGCTCGCCGCAGTGGTGGCAGTAGGTACTCTCCCCCGCCTTGTCGTGGACGTTGCCGGTAAAGGCGTAGCGCACGCCGCAGTCGATGGCGATCTCGCGGGCGCGGGTCAGGGTCGCTGGCGGCGTGGGCGGCACGTCGAGCATCTTGTAGTCGGGGTGGAAGGCGCTGAAGTGCATGGGCACCTCCGGCCCCAACTCCTCGACCATCCACTCGCACATGGCGCGGATCTCCGCCTCAGAATCGTTGTGGCCGGGGATCAGCAGGGTGGTGGTCTCCAGCCAGACCTTGGTCTCGTGCTTGAGGTATTTGAGGGTGTCGAGCACCGGTTGCAGGTGGCCGCCGGTGAGCTTGTGATAAAAGTCCTCGCTAAAGGACTTGAGGTCGATATTGGCCGCGTCCATCCACTCGTAGAACTCGTTGCGCGGCTCCTCGCAGACATAGCCGGAGGTGACCGCCACCGACTTGATGCCTCGTTCCCGGCAGGCCTTGGCCACATCAATGGCGTATTCGTGGAAGATGATGGGGTCGTTGTAGGTGTAGGCCACCGAGCGGCAGCCCAGCTCCTCGGCGGCGCGGGCGATGGTCTCGGGGCTGGCGGCGTCGGCCAGGGTGTCGATCTCGCGCGACTTGGAGATGTCCCAGTTCTGGCAGAACTTGCAGGCGAGGTTGCAACCGGCGGTGCCGAAGCTGAGCACCGGGGTGCCGGGCAGGAAGTGGTTGAGCGGCTTCTTCTCGATGGGGTCGATGCAGTAGCCGCTGGAGCGGCCGTAGGTGGTGAGGACGATGGCGCCGTTGTGGTTGCCGCGCACGAAACAGAGGCCGCGCTGCCCCTCCTTGAGCTTGCAGTAGCGCGGGCAGAGGTCGCACTGCACGCGGCCATCCTCCAGCGTGTGCCAGTAGCGGGTGGAGACCACCCCGGCCGGGTCGATCACATCCTGCTCGATATTCTCGCTCATACCGCCCTCCTCTACTCATCACCTTAGCCCGATTTTGCTCCAGGGGGTATAGTCTTCTCATAGGAGGTCGCTATCCATGAGCACAATACGCGAACCGGCGGTGGCCGGACTCTTCTACGAGGGCGACCCGGCGCGTCTGCGCGAGTCGGTCGATGCGATGCTGGCGACGGCGGCCGGGGGAGCAACACCCAAAGCCATCATCGTCCCCCACGCGGGCCACATCTACTCTGGCCCCATCGCCGCCAGCGCCTACGCCCTGCTGCGCGACGCCGCCGACACCATCCGCCGGGTGGTACTGCTCGGCCCCTCGCACCGGGTCGGTTTCCTCGGCCTGGCCGACTCCGGCGCCGACAGCTTCCGCACCCCGTTGGGCGACATCCCCCTGGACCGCGAGGCGATCAACGCCATCGAGACGCTGCCCCAGGTCCACCACCTGGATCAGGCCCATCAGCTGGAGCACAGCCTGGAGGTGCAGCTGCCCTTCCTGCAACGGATGCTGGGTGAGTTCAGCCTGGTGCCGTTGGTGGTGGGCGATGCCGCCCCCGACGAGGTGGCCGAGGTGCTGGAGCGGCTCTGGGGCGGGCCGGAGACGCTGATCGTCATCAGCACCGACCTCAGCCACTACCACCACTACGATGAGGCCCGGCGGCTGGATGGCGCCACCGCCGGGGCCATCACCGCGCTGCGCCCCGAGGCCATCGGCTACGACGACGCCTGCGGCCGCAACCCGCTCAACGGCCTGCTGCGCCTGGCGCGGGAGCGGGGGCTGCGCATCGAGCAGTTGGACCTGCGCAACTCCGGCGACACCGCCGGGGACAAGGACCGGGTGGTGGGCTACGGGGCCTTCGCCCTCTATGAGGAGGCGCGCGATGTACTCCACTGAGGAACGCGAAACCCTGCGCCGTCTGGCGCTGGCCTCTATCGAGCATGGCCTGGCGCACGGCGGGCCGCTTGAGGTACAGGCCAACGACTACCCCGAGGCGCTGCGTGAGCCGCGTGCCTGCTTCGTCACCCTGGAGCGTCGAGGCGACCTGCGCGGCTGCATCGGCTCGCTGCAGGCCTACCGGGCGCTGGTGGAGGATGTGACCGACAACGCCTTCGCCGCCGCCTTTCGCGACCCGCGCTTCCCGCCGCTCTCGGAGCGGGAACTGCAGGGGCTGGAGCTGCACATCTCGGTGCTCTCCCCCGCCGAGCCGATGGAGTTTGATTCCGAGGCCGATCTACTGGCCCAGATCCGCCCTGGCATTGATGGTCTAATCCTGGAGGAGGGCCATCACCGCGGCACCTTCCTGCCCTCGGTGTGGGAGCAGCTGCCCGATGCCGAGCACTTCCTCGACCACCTCAAGCTCAAGGCCGGGCTGCCCGGCCATTACTGGTCGGACGCGATCAAGGTCTCGCGTTACACCACGGAGATGTTCTAGCGACGGGCCTTCTGGCAGCTGCCCAGCGAGCCGGGCATGCAGAAGATCCCCTGGGCCCACACCGCGTTGTCCAGGCGCACGCCGGTCAGGTCGGCGCCGCGCAGGTCGGACTGGCGCAGGTCGGCGTAGCTGAGATCGGCACCACGCAGGTTGGCACGGGTCAGGTCGGCCCCCACCAGGTTGGCGCCGTTGAGATTGGCCTCGCTGAGGTTGGCCGCGCGCAGGGAGGCCTGGCTGAGATTGACGTAGGCGGCGTCGGCGCGACTGAGATTGGCGGCGCGCAGCACCGAACGGCTGAGATTGGCGCCGTGCAGGCTGGCCCCGGCCAGGTCGCTGTTGGCGAAGTCGGTATCCATCAACAGGCAGTCGCGCCAGTTGACCCCCGGCGCGGCGGCGGCCTTGCAGTCCGCCTCGACCACCTCCTCGCCCTTGGGGATGATGAAGGGGATGGCACCGATGCCGCCGATCAGCAGCAGCACCAGAAAATACTGCCCCACCCGCCTCCACAACGGCGTCTTCTGGCGGAAGCGACGCTCGTACTCCCCCTCATCATCCTCCACCTGAATGTGGCGATTCTTGACGAATTTGGCGGTGGCCTTGAGGTGGGCGCGGGCCTCCTCCTTGCTCATCTCGCCGTCGGCGGCGGCCACGTTCTCCGGCTTATCCGGGTTGATCTCCGCCACCTCAGAGACCCGCTGCCAGTGCTGCTTATCCGAGCTCACCTCGTCATGGTCACGGATACGCCCCAGCACCCGGTAGCGCGCCAGCGCCTCGGTCGGAAACGGGCCGCGAACCTCGCCCCCGCGACGGATATACCACTTCTTGGCCATGACTCTTCTTCTTGTTCGGCGAATCGACGATTCATATCTTGCGTATACTGGCCGATAGTAAAGGAGAGCCCCGGTACGCACAAACCACGCCCATGAAGATCACCCCACCCAGCACACCACCACCGCCGACACCGCCCGCCATACCCAAGGCCGCCGCGGTCACCGCCGCCGACATCGGCGCGGCGCTGCTGGCGCGCTTCAAGCCGGGGCAGACCCTGACGGCGACGGTGGCGGGCGGCAACAGCGGCGGCAGTGTGCCGATCAACATCGACGGCAAGCTGCTGGAGGTGACCACCCCGCTGCAGCTGATGGCGGGGATGAAGCTGCAACTGCGCATCGACAAGGGCCCGGCGGGCGAGCCGCTGCTGCGCCTGCTGGAGCTGCCGCCCAAGCTCGCCGTTGAACAGGCACTGCAACAGGCCCTCAAACGCGCCATGCCGCAACAGGCGGAGATCAAACCGCTACTGCAGGCGCTGGTGAGCCTGGCCGCCACCCCGCCACCGCCGACCCAGGCCAGCACGCCGCCGCAACCCGCCGCCGACCTCGGCCAGCAGCTGCATCGGGCCGCCTTCAAGCTGATGCAGGCGCTGCCCGAGGCCAAACAGCTGAGCGAGCCCAGGGGGCTGAAGCAGGCGCTGGCCGACTCCGGGCTGTTCCTCGAGCAGAAGCTGGCCAAGGGCGACGCCCAGGCCCTGCCGCGGGACCTTAAGGGGCAGCTGCTGCGGCTGCTGGCCCAGCTGACCCAGCTGAGCCAGGCGCCCCAGGCTGCGCGCACCCCGCCGCCCATCGCCACGCCCGACAAGGCGCCGCCGCAGTCGCCTCCCCCGCAGGTCCCGCCTCAGGCCGCCAAGCCCGCCCCCCAGGCGGCGGCCCGCGCCGCCACCAGCGAACAGCTGCTGAGTCTGTTCCAGACGCTGGCCCGACAGGGGGAGTCGGCGCTCTCACGCATTCAGTTCAACCAGTTGCAGAGCATACCGCGTACCGAGGCGGACAGCCCCGAGTGGCTGCTGGAGCTGCCGGTGCGCCACACCCAGAATCAGTTGGAGACGGTGAAGCTGCGTATCCGCCGCGAGGGCGGCGGCGGCCGTGAGGGGGGCAAGGGCGAGGAGCAGTGGAACATCCGCCTGGACCTGGAAGACGGCCGCGGCGGGCCGCTACGTGTGGTCCTGGGGCTGAGCCGCGAGCGGGTGCGGGTGGACTTTCGCGCCGAGAACGGCGAGGTGGCCGAGGCCCTGTCGGCCAAGCTGGGCGAGCTGGAGAAGCGCCTGCGTGCCCGCGGTCTGGAGGTGGGGCATATGGCCTGTCACCAGGGCGCAAGCGAAGATGAACCGCCGCCGCGCGGCGACGGCCTGTTGCGGGAGGAGGCTTGATGGATAAGGCGCCGAAGACCGCCGTGGCCCTGCTCTATGACGGCGAAAACGCCCCCATCCTCACCGCCAAGGGGCGCGGTGAGCTGGCCGAGCGCATCATCGAGACGGCGCGCGAGAGCGAGGTGCCGCTGAAGGAGGACGCCGCCCTCAGCACGATGCTGGCGCAGCTGGAGCTGGGGGAGCAGATCCCCGAGGAGTTGTATATGGCGGTGGCCGAGGTGCTGGCCTTCGTCTACTGGGTGACCGGGCGGCTGCCCGAGGGTTACCTGCCGCCGGAGGAGAAAAAACCGGAAAAGAGCGCGCGGGAACGGTTGTTGGAGGCGATGGGGCCGAAAGCGGGCTAAGACTCCAACCGGTGCATCATCGCCACCAGCTCCGCCTCGCCGCGGGAGAGGCCGGTGATCTCCATCAACTCCTCGATGGAGGCCCCCTTGCCGGCCATCTTAATCGCCTGGTCCACGGAGCGCTCCCCCTCCTCGCCCTTGACCAGCTTCTCCTGCTGTAGGCCGAGGGTCTCCAGGCGCTGCTCAACCCCCTTGCCGGAGTGTTCCAGACGACCGACCCGCTCGCCGACGCTCACCGCCGAGTGGGCCAGGGCGCGCAGGTCACGCTGGATCGCCTTGAGCGCCTCGGCCTGACGCTGCTGCTCGGCGGCGAGGCGGCGCAGCTGTGCCAGCGGCAGCATGATGGCGAGGATGGCCGCCACCAGCGCGGCCACCGCCAGGTAGATCACCGGGTCGTGGGAGCCGCTCATCGCCTAGCCCGCGTTGCGGTACTGCGCCAGCGAGAGCAGCTTCTCCAGGTCCACCAGGATCAGCAGCTCATCGCCCTGGTTGCTCACCCCGTGGATGTACTTGGAGCTCTCGTCGTTGCCGACGTTGGGGGCAACCTCGATCTCCGACTCACGCAGGTCGGCCACTTCGGCCACCGAGTCCACCAGCATGCCGACGGTCTCATTGTCGTCCTCGATGATGACGATGCGGGTGCTGTCGGTGGTCTCGGCGGGCATCAGACCGAAGCGCTTGCGGGTGTCGATGACGGTGACCACATTGCCGCGCAGGTTGATGATGCCGAGGACGAAGGAAGGGGCGCCGGGGACCGGGGCGATCTCGGTCATCTTCAGCACCTCCTTAACGTGCATCACCGGGATGCCGTACTTCTCGTTGTCGAGGCTGAAGGTGACCCACTCGCTCACCGGCTCGTTGCCGAGGTCTTTGTCGTCTAATTGATGTTCCATCGTTCTACTCTCCGGATTAATTCTGTTGCACTCAGCTCAGCGGCAGTTCAGCCGTCTGATCGGCCTGCGCACCAGGGTCGTCGGCGATACCGGTGGCCAGCATCTCGGCGAAGGCGGGCGGGTCGATGAGGGCGCACATCTGCTCGATGACGGTGCCCGCCAGCCAGCGGCGCTTAGCGCGGCTGGTGCGCCAGCTCACCTGATCGGGTTCCAGGGTGATCACCTCGGCCACCGAGTCACAGCCCAGTCCCCAGCGGCCGTCGCCGATGAAGACCACCCGCCCCAGGCGCTCGGCGGCACTCGTATCCAGGCGCGCCAGTCGGTCCGGCGGCAGCACCAGGTGGGCGGTGTCGACCACCGGCACGCTGTTGTCGCGATACTGCATCAGCCCCAGGTACCAGGGGGCGTGACCCGGCATGGGGGTAACCTGATCGGCGTGCCACTCCTGAATGCCGGAAAGCTCCACCAGCGGCACCGCCAGGGTCAGCCCCCACACCTTGAACAGCAGCGCCTGGAAGGGCTCCTCGCCCCACTCGGGGCGCGGCTCGACGGCGGGGGGCGCCGCCTCGACCACCGGTTCCTCGACCGTCTCCGCAACGCTGAGCACCGGCGGCGCCAGCACCGGCGCCAGCGCCGGGGGCTCCTGAACCGGCAGCGGCTCGCGCACGGGCTCCGTCACCGTCTCCTCGTGCAACAGGGCATCGAAGTAGACGCTCAGCGCGTCGCGTTCGTTGACCAACCTTCTATCCTGTTCGCTCATGCTTGCGCCACCGTGTTAGCGGGCGCCGCGCTCGGGCCCAGGAGGGTATCGAGCAGGGCGGTGTAGGCCACCACGCCGCGGGCGTGTGGGTTGATATGGGAGAGCGGCGCCCCCTGGCGGCTGGCCTCGCGGAACAGGGTGTCCACCGGGATCACCGACTTCCACAGCAGCGTCGGGTAGTGCTCCTTCATCGCCTTGAGGCTCTCCAACGAGGCACGGGTACGGCGGTCGAACATGGTCGGCAGGATCACCCGCTGCAGCGGCCGCGGCCGCGCGCGGGTGATCATCTCCAGGGTACGCATCATCCGCTCCAGCCCCTTGAGGGCCAGGAACTCGGTCTGCACCGGCATCAACAGCGTCTCGCTGGCGGCCAGGGCGTTGACCATCAACACCCCCAGCACCGGCGGGCAGTCGATGAAGACGTGGTCGAAGCGATCGCGCATCTGCACCAGCGCCCGTCCAATCACCAACCCCATCCCCTCCTGGTTGCCGAGTTGGCGGTCGAGGGTGGCCAGGGCGGTGGAGGCGGGCAGCAGGAAGAGGTTGTCATAGTCGGTGGAGCGCACCACCCGGTTGGGGTCGGGGCGCTCGGAGAGGCCGGGGCGGAACAGCGAATAGACGCTCTCGTCGATGGAGTCGGGGTCGAAGCCGAAGTAGGTGGTAAGCGAACCGTGCGGGTCCAGGTCCACCATCAGCACGCGCTGGCCGCGCTGCGCCAGCAGACCGGCCAGGGTCACGGCGGTGGTGGTCTTACCCACCCCGCCCTTCTGGTTGGCGATCGCCCAGACCTTCATCCTAGCCCCCCGCCGCCGCGCCGCGGTCCAGCACCCGGCGGTTGTCCAGATTGGTGTTGATCACCAGCACCACGCGGCGGTTCTTGCGCCGCCCCTCGGCGGTGGCGTTGTCGGCCTTGGGGCGGAACTCGCCGTAGCCGATGGCGGCCATGCGCTGCGGGTTGACCCGATTCTGGGTGAAGACGTGCACCACGCTGGCGGCGCGCGCCGCCGACAACTCCCAGTTGGAGGGGAAGAGGTAGGTATTGATGGGAAGATTGTCGGTGAACCCCTCCACCTGAATGCGGTTGGGGTACTTCTTCAGGATCCCCGCCAGGCGGCGCAGGATGGGCAGTGCCTCGTCCTCCAGCTCGGCGTTGCCGCTGGTGAACAGCAGGGAGGTGTTGATCTCCACCTCGACCCAGTTCTTGTCGCGGTTGATGTTGATCAGGTCCTGATCGATGAGCGATTGCATCGCCTGGGTGAAATCATCGGCGATCTGTCCCAGGTTGCTCTCGTCCGCCTTGCCCTCGGTGGGGATATCGATGGGATCGGTGCCCAGGCGCTCATCCTCGCTGAGGGTGGGCTCGCCGGCGATCCCCTCCTCGCCCACCTGGATCGGCTTGAGGGTGCGCGGGGTGTTGTGAAAGGCGTCGGTGAGGGTGTCGGCCAGCACCCGGTACTTGCCCTCGTTGACCGAGGAGATGGCGTACATCACCACGAAGAAGGCGAACAGCAGGGTGATGAAGTCGGCGTAGGAGATCAGCCAACGCTCCAGGTTCTCGTGCTCCTCATGCCGTTTTTTGCGCGCCATCGCCAGCCGCCTTAGTGCAGGAAGCCCTGCAGCTTGTTCTCGATATTGCGCGGGTTCTCACCCTCGGCGATGGAGACGATGCCCTCGATGATCATGTAGCGGAACTGGCTCTGCGCCAGCACCTGGGCCTTGAGCTTGTTGGCGATGGGGATCAGGAACAT
>JBFFSW010000004.1:0-18132 GCA_041572195.1 Thiohalomonadaceae bacterium
AGGAGATCGGCTCCGCCTACCCCAGCGCCGAGGTGCGCGAGATCGAGGTGCGCGGCCGCAACCTGGCCGAGGGCATCCCGCGCAGCTTCACCCTCAACTCCAACGAGATCCTCGAGGCCCTGCAGGAGCCGCTGGCCGGTATCGTCGGCGCGGTGAAGATGGGCCTGGAGCAGACCCCGCCGGAGCTGGGCGCCGACATCGCCGAGCGCGGCATGGTGCTCACCGGCGGCGGCGCGCTGCTGCGCGACCTGGACCGCCTGCTGATGGAGGAGACCGGTCTGCCGGTGGTGATCGCCGAGGACCCGCTCACCTGCGTCGCCCGTGGCGGCGGTCGCGCCCTGGAGATCATGGACGAGCACGGCGGCGAACTGTTCGCCGTCGAATAAGACTCCCGAGACGGGGAGGACGGCGCCATCAAACTGCTCTTTGCCCAGGGGCCATCCACCGCCACCCGACTGGCCCTGCTGCTGCTGCTCTCGGTGGCGCTGATCGGCATGGACCACCGTCAGCACCACCTGGAGTCCATCCGTGGTGGTATCTCCCTGCTGCTCTCCCCCCTGCACTACCTGGTCAACCTGCCGGTGCAGATCGGCGAGTGGGCGGGCGAGACCCTCGCCACCCGCGAGGCCCTTCAGGAAGAGAACACCCGCCTGCGCAGCGAGCACCTCAGCATCAACGCCCGCCTCCAGCGCCTGGCCGCCCTGGAGGAGGAGAACGCGCGCCTGCGGGCGCTGCTCAAGTCCGCCCCCAAGGTGGCCGAGAAGCTGCTCATCGCCGAGCTGCTCTCCGTGGACTTCGACCCCTTCACCCGTCAGGTGATGGTCAACAAGGGCAGCAGCCACGGCCTCTACGAGGGCCAGCCGCTGCTCGATGCCCACGGCATCATGGGCCAGCTGGTGCACCTCTCCCCGGTCAACGCCACCGCCATGCTGATCACCGACCCCAGCCACGCCATCCCGGTGCAGTTCAACCGCAGCGGCCTGCGCGCCGTGGCCCTGGGCACCGGCGCCGCCGAGCGTCTGGAGATCCCCCACATCCCCAATAACGCCGACATCCAGGTGGGCGACCTGCTGGTCGCCTCCGGCCTGGGCGGACGCTTTCCCGCCGGTTACCCGGTGGCGCGGGTGATCCACTTCGAACCCGACCCCACCCAGCCCTACGCCGAGGTGGTGGCGGAGCCCAGCGCCCACCTGGAGCGCAGCCGTGAGGTGCTGATGGTGTGGCCGGTGGGCTGGGAAGAGGAGGCGGAGCAGTGAGAAACGAACCCCGCCACGGCGCCTGGGTGATCGCCATGAGCGTCGCCATCGCCCTGATGCTGACCATGCTGCCGCTGCCGGAGTGGGCCGAGCACGCCCGCCCCGAGTGGGTCACCCTGGTGGTGATCTACTGGGTGATGGCGCTGCCGCAGCGCATCGGCGTGGGGGTGGCCTGGCTCTGCGGCCTGCTGCTGGATGTGGTGCGCGGCGCGGTGCTCGGCCAGCACGCCCTGGCGCTGACGGTGGTCGCCTTCATCACCCTCAAGCTGCACCTGCGCCTGCGCGTCTATCCGCTGTGGCAGCAGGGGGCGGTGGTGCTGATGCTGGTGGCCCTGGAGCAGATGCTGGTGCTGTGGGTGAAGGGCTTCCTCGGCCTCTCCCCCGAGGGCTGGTACTACTGGCTGCCCGCGCTGGTCAGCGCCCTGCTCTGGCCCTGGCTCTATCTGATCCTGCGTGACCTGCGACGCCACTTCCGGGTGAAATAGGCGTGGCGCGGGTCGACACCCTCAAGGACCAGCACCGCGAGCAGCGTCAGTTCCGCGCCCGCGCCGTGGCCGCCGCGGCCTTCGCCGTGGTGCTGCTGCTGATCCTCATCGCCCGCATGGTCTACCTGCAGGTGTACAGCCACGAGCACTTCACCACCCTCTCCACCAACAACCGCGTGAGCCTGGTGCCACTGGCACCCACCCGCGGTCTCATCACCGACCGCAACGGCGTGGTGCTGGCCGAGAACCTGCCCAGCTTCAGCGTCGAGATCGTCCCCGAGCGGGCGGGCGACATCAACGCCACCCTGCGCGCGGTGGGCGAGCTGCTGGAGGTGCGCGAGCACGACCTCAAGCGCTTCGCCCGCGAACTCAAGCGCCGCCGCCGCTTCGAGGGGATCCCGCTGCGCTTCCGCCTCTCCGACGATGAGGTGGCGCGGCTGGCGGTCAACCGTCACCGCCTGCCCGGCGTGGAGGTGAGCTCACGCCTCACCCGCCGCTACCCCATGGGCGCCCTCACCGCCCACTCGGTCGGCTACGTCGGGCGCATTAACGAAAAAGAGCTCAAGACCCTGGACCCCTCCAACTACAGCGCCACCCGCCGCGTCGGCAAGACCGGCGTGGAGCTGAGCCACGAGGGCTACCTGCACGGCAAGGTGGGCCACCAGCAGGTGGAGACCAACGCCCGCGGCCGGGTGTTGCGGGTGCTGGAGCGCACCCCGCCGGTGCCGGGGCTGGACCTGAGCCTGAATATCGACGTGCGCCTGCAGCGCGCCGCCGAGCAGGCCTTCGGCGGCGAGCGCGGCGCGCTGGTGGCCATCGAGCCGGGCAGCGGCGCGGTGCTGGCGCTGGTGAGCGTGCCCAGCTTCGACCCCAACCTGTTCGTCAACGGCATCGACCCCAAGTCCTACGCCGAGCTGCGCGACTCGCGCGACCAGCCGCTGTTCAACCGCGCCCTGCGCGGCCAGTACCCCCCCGGCTCCACCACCAAGCCCTTCATCGGCCTGGCCGGGCTGGAGAGCGATGAGGTGGAACCCTACGAGCAGATCCACTGCCCCGGCTGGTATCAGCTCAAGGGGGACGACCACCGCTACCGCGACTAGAAGAAGCTGGGCCACGGCGAGACCAACCTGGGCAGGGCGATCATCGAGTCCTGTGACGTCTACTTCTACGACCTCTCGCTCAATCTCGGCATCGACCGCATCTCCGAATACATGCAGCGCTTCGGCTTCGGCCTGCTCAGCGGCATCGACATCGGCGGCGAGTCGCGCGGGCTGATGCCGAGTCGTGAGTGGAAACGGCGGGTGAAGAAGGAGCCCTGGTTCCCGGGCGAGACCCTGATCACCGGCATCGGCCAGGGCTTCATGCTGGCCACCCCGCTGCAGCTGGCCTCGGCCACCGCCACCCTGGCCAATGACGGCGTGCCGCTGCAACCGATGGTGGTGCGCGGCGTCTCCCATCCCGGCAACACCGGGGAGGGACTGCTGGCCCCCAGCACCGGTGAGCCGGTGCCCATCACCGACCCGGACCACTGGGCCTTCATCGAGCGGGCGATGATCAAGGTGATCCACAGCGGCGCCGGTTCCGCCCGCGGCATCCAGGAGGGGATGGGCTACACCATGGCCGGTAAGACCGGCACCGCCCAGGTCTTCACCATCGCCCAGGACGAGGAGTACGAGGAGAGCGAGATCGCCAAGCGCCTGCGCGACCACGCCCTGTTCATCGCCTACGCCCCGGCCGAGGACCCGCGCATCGCCGTGGCGGTGGTCGTCGAGAACGGCGGAGGCGGCGGCTCGGTGGCGGCGCCGGTGGCGCGCCGGGTCATTGATGTCTACCTCAAGGAGCAGCAGCCATGATCGGCGGATTCGACACCACCCACGCCGAACGCGGCCTCAGCTACCGCCTGCACCTGGACCTGCCGCTGCTCGGCGGCCTGCTGCTGCTGGCGGCGGTGGGGCTGGGGGTGCTCTACAGCGCGGGCAACGAGAGCGAGGCGCTGATGCAGCGCCAGTTCCTGCGCCTGGGGGTGGCCTTCACCGCGCTGCTGATCAGGGCGCAGATCGCCCCACAGACCCTGATGCGCTGGACCCCCTGGCTCTACGCCGCCGGTATCGCCATGCTGCTGGCGGTGCTGGCGCTGGGGGTGACCGGCAAGGGGGCGCAGCGCTGGCTGGACCTGGGCTTTATCCGCTTCCAGCCCTCGGAGATGATGAAGCTGGTGGTGCCGATGATGGTCGCCTGGTATCTGGCCGAGCATCCCCTGCCCCCCTCGCCGCGGCGCCTGATTACCGCCCTGGCGCTGGTACTGTTCCCCACCCTGCTGATCGCCAAACAGCCGGACCTGGGCACCTCGCTGCTGATCGCCAGCTCCGGCATCTTCGTGCTGCTCTTCTCCGGCATCCGCTGGCGCCTCATCGGCTACGCCATCATCCTCGCCGTGCCCACGGCGCTGGCGCTCTGGCACTTCGGCATGCACAGTTACCAGAAACAGCGGGTACTCACCTTCATCAACCCCGAGAGTGACCCGCTGGGGGCCGGATACCACATCATCCAGTCGAAGATCGCCATCGGCTCGGGCGGGGTCTACGGCAAGGGCTGGCTCAACGGCACCCAGTCGCACCTGGAGTTCCTGCCCGAGCGCCACACCGACTTCATCTTCGCCGTCTTCGGCGAGGAGTTCGGGCTGATGGGGATCCTGCTGCTGCTGGCCATCTATCTGTTCATTGTCATGCGCGGGCTGTGGATCGCCGCCCAGGGCCAGGAGACCTACTGCCGCCTGCTGGCCGGGGGACTGATCATGACCTTCCTGGTCTACCTGTTCGTCAACATCGGCATGGTCAGCGGCCTGTTGCCGGTGGTGGGGCTGCCGCTGCCGCTGGTCAGCTACGGCGGATCCTCGATGGTGACCCTGCTCGCCTCCTTCGGTATCCTGATGTCCATACATACCCACCGACGCCTGCTCAAGAGTTGAACCATGTTGCGCTTCCTTCCCCTGCTTCTCGTCTTTGCCCTCGGCGCGCCCCTGCAGGCCGCCCCCCAGCCCTTCCTCGAGCAGCAGGAGGTACAGGCCTTCATTGACGAGATGGTGAGCGATCACGGCTTCTCCCGCGCCGAGCTGGAGCGGGTGCTGGGGGAGGCCGAACACAAGCAGGCCATCATCGACGCCATCACCCGCCCCGCCGAGGCCAAGCCCTGGCGCGACTACCGCCCCATCTTCCTCACCGAGTCGCGCATCCGCCAGGGGGTGGAGTTCTGGAACCAGAACCGCCCCCTGCTGGAGCGCGCGGAGAAGGAGTATGGCGTGCCGGCGGAGATCATCGTCGCCATCATCGGCGTGGAGACCCGCTATGGTCGCCACCAGGGGACCTATCGGGTCGTCGACTCGCTGGCCACCCTCGGCTTCGGCTACCCCAAGCGCGCCAAGTTCTTCCTCGGCCAGTTGAAGGAATTTTTGATCATGGCCCGCGAGGAGAAGCGCGACCCGCTGGAGTTCATGGGCTCCTACGCCGGGGCCATGGGCAAGCCGCAGTTCATCGCCAGCAGCTTCCGCGCCTACGCGGTGGACTTCGACGGCGACGGCCACCGCGACCTGTGGGAGAACAACGCCGATGTGATCGGCTCGGTGGCCAACTACTTCCACCGCCACCGCTGGCAGCCCGGTCAGCCCATCGCCACCCGCGCCAGCCTCAAGGGCCAGGGCGCCGAGGCGCTGCTGGATAAGGGCTACAAGCCCAGCACCACCGTCGGCGCCCTGGACAGACTGGGGGTGAGCTACCAGGGCGAGCTGGACAAGCGCCTGGAGGCGGCACTGATCAAGCTGGAGGCGGTCAAAGGTGACGAGTACTGGGTGGCGCTGCACAACTTCTACGTCATCACCCGCTACAACCACAGCCCGCTCTACGCCATGGCCGCCTACCAGCTGAGCGAGGCGATTCGTAGCAGCCGCACGGCGGGGTTATAATTGAAGGATGTAACCGCCCTCCGGGAGGCAGCCATGCACCGACCGCTTGCTCTCATCACCGTCCTTACCCTGCTCGGCGGCTGCGGCTCCATCTCCACCGCCGACCACGGTCCGCGCAAGCACATCGACTTCAGCGGCGCCCGCGACGCCGTCCCCCAGTGCGAGCAGCGCACCCGCGCCGGTAACCCCGACACCTACGTCGTCCGCGGCCAGCGCTACACGGTGCTCAAGTCCAGCGTCGGCTTCAGCCAGAGCGGCATCGGCTCCTGGTACGGCAAGAAGTTCCACGGCCGCAAGACCTCCAACGGCGAGCGCTACGACATGTACGCCATGACCGCCGCCCACAAGACCCTGCCCATCCCCTCCTACGTGCGGGTGACCAACCTGGATAACGGCCGCAGCGCGGTGGTGCGCATCAACGACCGCGGCCCCTTCCACGACGGGCGCATCATCGACCTCTCCTACGCCGCCGCCAGCAAGCTGGGCTATGCCGGGGCGGGCACCGCGCGGGTCGCCATCGAGGCGATCGAGGGCTGCGGCGGCGGTGGTGCGCCGGTGCTGCGCCAGGCCTCGGCGCCCGCCCCGATCCCGGCGCTGCCGCCGCACGGTGCCTCCGGGGTGCCCGAGCCCTTCAAGCAGAAGGTCTACGTGCAGCTGGGGGCCTTCATCAGCGCCGCCAACGCCGAACAACTGCGCCAGCGCCTGGCGGCCAACAACATCACCGACGCCACCGTGCTGAGCGACAGCGCCGGTGGCCAGGCCATCTACCGGGTGCGCATCGGCCCGCTCAACGTCAAGCAGGCCGACACCCTGGCCGCGGACATGGCGCTGAAGGGGCTGGGGGCTCCGAAGATTGTCCTCGACTAGGTGTGACCAGGCTCCTACATTTCCCCCCGCCGACACGTTAGAATAGGGGCTTAGTCAAACCCCCGAGTCGTATCCGTCATGACCCGCCTGATCCTTCTGTTGCTCTCGCTCACCGCCTTCAGCCTGCAGGCCGCCCCGCGCCTGGTGCCCAATCCGCCCAAGCTGGCCGCCAGCGGCTACCTGCTGATGGACTACCACAGCGGCCGCATCCTGGCCGAGTCCAACGCCGATGAGCGCCTGGAGCCCGCCAGTCTCACCAAGATGATGACCGCCTACGTGGTGATGCAGGAGCTGGGTAGCGGCCGCATCACCCTGGAGGACGAGGTCACCATCAGCCGCAAGGCGCGCTACGCCATCGGCTCGCGGATGTTCGTCGAGCAGGGCTCGCGGGTGAAGGTGGATGCGCTGCTCAAGGGGCTGGCGATCCAGTCCGGCAACGACGCCAGCATCGCCCTGGCCGAGTACGTGGCCGGCACCGAGGAGGGCTTCGTGGCGCTGATGAACCAGTACGCCGAGCTGCTGGGGATGGAGGCCACCCACTTCGCCAACGCCACCGGCCTGCCCCACGACGAGCACTACACCAGCGCCCGCGACATGGCCCGCCTGGCCTCGGCGCTGCTGCGCGACTTCCCCGAGCACTACGGTCTCTACTCGGAGAAGGAGTACACCTATAACGACATCCGCCAGCCCAACCGCAACCGCCTGCTGTGGCGCGACAAGCGCGTCGACGGCATCAAGACCGGCCACACCGAGGCGGCGGGCTTCTGCCTGGTGGCCTCGGCGCTGCAGGAGGAGATGCGCCTGATCTCGGTGGTGATGGGCACCAGGAGCGAGGAGGCGCGCGCGGTGGAGAGCCAGAAGCTGCTCAACTACGGCTTCCGCTTCTACGAGACCCACCGCCTCTACGCCGCCCAGCAGCCGCTCAAGTCGATGCGCATCTGGAAGGGGGCGCAGGAGCAGCTGCAGCTGGGGCTGGCCGAGGACCTCTACGTCACCGTGCCGCGCGGCCAGTACGAACAACTCAAGGCCTCGCTCACCGTCGAGCAGGCGGTGATGGCCCCAGCCCAGCGCGGTCAGCGCTTCGGCTCGGTCAGCGTGCGTCTGGATGAGGAGTCGGTGGCGGAGATCCCGCTGGTGGCCCTGCAGGACGTGGCCGAGGGCGGACTGTTCCAGAAACTGAGCGACAGCGTGCTGTTGCTCTTCGAATAAGGGCATACATGAGCATTGTCTACCTGAACGGCGGCTTCATGCCCGCCGATGAGGCGATGGTCCCGGTCCTCGACCGCGGCTTCATCTTCGGTGATGGCGTCTACGAGGTGATCCCGGTCTACTCCGGCCGCCTGTTCCGCCTGGAGCACCACCTGGAGCGGCTGGAGAACAGCCTCGCCGGGATCCGTCTGGCGCCGCCGCGCACGCGCGAGGAGTGGCGCGAGATCCTCGAAACCCTGGTGGAGAGGAACGGCGGCGGCGACCAGTCGCTCTACCTGCACATCACCCGCGGCGTGGCCAAGCGCGACCACGGCTTCCCGCCCGAGGCCGTGCCCACCGTCTTCGCCATGAGCAACCCCATGGCCGACCCGGCCGAGACCCTGCACGACGGTATCCAGGCGATCACCGTCGAGGACATCCGCTGGAAGCTCTGCCACATCAAGTCCATCGCCCTGCTGCCCAACATCCTGCTGCGCCAGCAGGCCATCGACGCCGGTGCCGCCGAGGCGGTGCTGCTGCGCGAGGGCCAGGTCACCGAGGGGGCCGCCACCAACGTCTTCATCGTCAAGGACGGGGTCATCGTCACCCCGCCCAAGTCCAACCTGCTGCTGCCCGGCATCACCCGCGACCTGGTGGTGGAGATCTGCCAGGCCAACGCCATCCCCTGCGAGGAGCGCGACATCAGCGAGGCCGAACTGCGCGGCGCAGACGAGGTGTGGGTCTCCTCCTCCACCAAGGAGGTGGTGGCGGTGATCAGCCTCGACGGCAAACCGGTCGGCGTGGGCGTTCCCGGCCCCATGTGGCGTCAGGTACTGGGCCTCTACCAGGATTACAAACAGGCGGTGCGCGAAGGGCGCGCGGAGTAAGGGCATGAGCGAGCTGGAACACGAGAGCTGCATCGAATACCCCTGCGACTTCCCCATCAAGGCGATGGGGCGCGTGGACTCCAGCGAGGACTTCGAGGCCCTGGTGGTCTCGCTGGTGCGCAAGCACGCCGACTTCGGCGAGGCCGCGGTCAAGACCCGCCCCTCCAAGAACGGCAACTTCATCTCCGTCACCGTCACCATCCACGCCACCAGCCGCGAACAGCTCGACAACATCTACCTCGAACTCACCGGCCGGGACGAGGTGTTGATGGCGCTGTAGGGCGTCCGGCATGTCCAAACTCATCCTCCGCAAACTTGGCCTCCAGGAGTACGAAACCACCTGGCGCGCCATGCGCGAATTCACCGAAAACCGCGACCAAGACGCCCCCGACGAGATCTGGCAGGTCGAGCATCCTCCGGTGTTTACTTTGGGCCGTAATGGCTCCCGCGAGCACCTGCTCGACCCGGGTGCTATTCCCGTTGTGCAGACCGACCGTGGTGGGCAGGTGACCTATCATGGGCCGGGGCAGTTGATCCTCTATACCCTGATTGACCTACGACGACTGGGGATTGGGGTGAAGGAGTTTGTGCATGCCCTGGAACAGGTGGTGATCGACTTTCTGAGCGGACACGGCGTGAAGGGCGAACGCAAAGACGGGGCGCCGGGGGTGTATGTCGGCAACCAAAAGGTCGCCTCGTTGGGCCTAAGGGTGCGAAGAAACGGCTGCTATCACGGCCTGAGCGTGAATGTGGCTATGGACCTGGAGCCCTTTCAGAGGATTAATCCCTGTGGATTGGATGGGGTTGGGGTCAACGACATGATGCGCCTGAATATTCGCATGCCTCTGGCTCAAACAGGCGACGACCTTACCCATAAGCTCGCCGACTCGCTGCAATTGAAGCTAGTCGCAGAGTAAAAAAAATGCCCGCAACCGCGGGCATTTTTCCTCGGCATCAAGCGATTATTTATTTCACGATACCGACCATATACTCCACCGCGGCCCGCAGATCCGCATCGCTGCACTCCACGCAGGCGCCGCGCGGCGGCATCGGCGGCTTGCCGCTGATCACGGTGGCGGTGAGGGCGTCGAGACCTTTTTCGATACGCGGGCCCCAGGCCGCCTTGTCATCCATCTTGGGGGCACCCATCAGCCCCTTGATATGGCAGGCCTTGCAGGAGCCCTCGTAGACGGCCTGGCCGTCGGCCTGGGCGCTGAGGGGCAGCAGCAGGGCGGTGATGATCATTAATTTTTTCATGGCGTTTCCTTGGCTTTGCCTATTTGACCGCGTCGATCATGTACTGAACGGCGCTGTGGATATCCTCGTCAGAGCACACCTCGGGCTTACAGCCGCCGCGTGCGGGCATCACCCTCATTTTCCCATCCGGTGCAGTGCTCATTTTTCCCTCCAGGGCGTGGCTCATCAGCACCTCGGCCCCCTGCTCGATACGCGGGCCCCAGGCGGCCTTGTCGCCGAACTTGGGGGCACCGAGGACACCGTCACGGTGACAACCAATACACACCTTCTCGTAGACCTCCTGTCCGCTGAGGGCAAGGCTGTTGCCACTGCCAACCAGGGTGAACAGGGCGGCGGCGTAGATGACACTGCGTTTCATGGGCAACTCCGTGTTGTGGTGTCTGTGCTCAGTCAGCGACCTGAATATGCCGCAGAGTTTGTGTGGCTGCAATAAAAAAACCCCGGTCGGCCCAAGGGCCGCCGGGGTTCTTCACACGCTGAGCGGCGCTTACTTGGCAGCGTCGATCATGTACTGCACGGCGGCGCGCAGATCGTCGTCGGAGCAGCCGGCGGGATCAGAGGCGGGCTTGCAGCCGCCGCGCGGGGGCATGGGGGGCTTACCGGTCATGACGGTATTGAGCAGGGCATCAACACCCTTACCGATGCGGTCGGCCCAGGCGGCCTTGTCACCGAACTTGGGGGCGCCGAGCACGCCGACCAGGTGGCAGGCCTTGCAGCTGCCGTTGTAGACCTCTTCGCCGGTCTTGGCGAAGGCGGCGCTGGAGCTGAGCAGGGCCAGGGCGGCGGCGGTGATGGTGAGCTTCTTCATCGTCGTAATCTCCGTAGGATTGAGATAGATATGGAAATCAGTTTACCGCATCGACCATATACTGCACGGCGGCGCGCAGGTCGTTTTCGGTGCATTCAATACAGCCGCCCAGCGGCGGCATGGGGGCCTTGCCCGCCAGCACGGTGTCCAGCAGCCCATCCACCCCCTTGCGGATACGCGAATCCCAGGCGCGCTTGTCGCCGATCACCGGGGCACCGGCGATGCCCATGACGTGGCAGCTGCGACAGGTGCGGCCGAACACCTCTTCGCCGCTGGCGGCGAGGGCGGGTGTGCTGTTGATACCGAGAATGAGGACGAGGGCGGTCAGACGGGAGTTCATTCGGGTACTACGCTCCGGCTGGGGGGCCGACATGTGGCGATGGGCCCATTCATAAGGAACGCCTAATATAGCAGAAGATTTCGGCGATGTCCCCATCGATTATGGGGAATCGGTATGGCTTATTGCCCCCCCTCGTAGAGCACCCGCCAGCCCTCATCGGCGCGGCTGAGGTAGAGACGCTTGCGCATGTCGCTCTGGAAGTTGTTGGAGTCGTAGCGCTGGCGGAAATTGGCGACCGCCATCAGCCGCCCCTGCTCGTCCGCCTCGGGGTAGATATAGAGGGAGAGGTCGCTGAGCTCGACCTTTTGATACTCCTTGGACTGCGAGATGCGGCGCTTGCGCTTGGACCAGCTCGGCAGGTCGTGCTGGCCGCTCCAGAAGGCGCCGTCGTAGTGGCGGAGGTAGGCCTCCACATCGCCACCGGCCCAATCCTCGCGCCACCCCTCCAGCGCCGAGAGCAGTTCGCGGCGCTGGGCGCGCCAGGCCTCGGGCTCAAGCCACACGGCGCGCTCGGTGACGACAATGGGGGTGAGGCCGGGCTGCAGGTAGCGGCTGACGCGGCTCAGGTCCAGGTTGGGCAGCACCACGCAGCCCTCGCTGTCCAGCGGCGGGCGGCTGTAGTAGAGCCGCTCGGTGCCGTGTAGCCAGATACCGTCGCCGGTCTTGCCCAGGCGGCGGTCCCACTCATTGGGGTAGTTCATCGGCCAGGCGCCGATGCCGTACTTGTCCGGCAGCCGCTCGTCGGGGATGTGGCTGGTGATGAAGTAGACCCCCTCGGGGGTGCGCAGGTCGCCGCGGCTGCGCTTGTCCCCCTCCAGCTTGCCGGTGGAGACGTAGTAGTCACGGACAAGCTCCGGCTCGCCGTCGGCGCCGCGACGATAGAGATAGAGGCGATGGCTGGACTTGTCCACCAGCAGCGCGGTCTCCACCCCGCCGCCGAGCAGCAGCAGGGCGCGCGGCAGCAGTCCGCGGCGCGGCCCGGCGTCGAAGGAGGCGAGGTAGGCGTTGAGGCGGGTGTCGGCCTCGGTGCGCAGACGCGCCAGGTCCTCGGCGGCGGCCGGGTCGGCCAGCAACGCCCCCTCGCCAATATCGCTGATGGTGTGCGAGCGGGCCAGCATCAGGTCGCCCTGAATGAGGTGGGCGAGGTGGAACTTGGGGGCGCGACGGGTGAGCCCCTGGAGCTCGTCCAGGGCACCGTCCAGGTCACCGGACTTGAAGCGTAGCAGCCCCTTGAGCAGGCTCGCCTCCAGGTCGTCCGGGTCGCGCGCCAGACGCTCATCCAGCTCGGCCAGGGCGCGGGGGTAGAGTTTATCCGAGTCGGGGCGCAGTCCGCTGACCGCCAGCGCGGCGGGACTCAGGGCGGCGACCTGGGTGGGAGCGGGCTCACTGGCATGGGCGTGGGCAAACAGCAGGGCGCCGACAGCCACCATCATCATGCGAACCGACATCATCGTCCCCAGGCTCTCCCGATCAATCCTTCAACACCGCGATGGTGCGCTCGGCGACGATGCGCCAAGCCCCCTCCGCGTCCCGCCGCAGGTCGAAGCGCTTGCGGCTGTAGTCGCTGTAACGGTCTGAAGTATAACGCTGTTTCACCATAACCCGCATCCCGTCGCCGCGCGGCTTGAACTCCCAGTCCTCCAGCTCGACGCGGATCCACCCTGGCGCGGCGAGCTTGCGGCGCCGCGATGCGGCCCAGCCCTCGCGGTCCCCCTCGCGCGGGGTGAACTCACCGGCATAGGCGGCCAGATAGCCATCCACGTTCTGAGCCGACCAGGCCGCGGCCCACGTCTGCAGCGCCGCGCGAACCTCATCCTCGGGGGTGGGGGCCGCCGCTTGCGGCTCGGGCTCGGGCTCGGGCTCGGGCTCGGGCTCGGGCTCGGGCTCGGGCTCGGGCTCGGGTTGCGGCTTGGGCTCGGCCACCGCGACAACCACCGGTTCGACTTCGGGCTCCGGCTCCGGCTCGACCGCCATCGCCTCGACGGTGCGCAGGCTGGGACGCTCGTCGGCCTCCAGCGGCAAGGCGCGGGCGTAGGCGCGTCGGGCGATGGAGAGGTTGAGGCTGGAGAGGTTGTCGTAGACCGCGGCGTAGGCGGGCTCGGCGCGCAGCGCCTGCTCCAGCACCGCGCGCGCCTCCTCCAGGCGTCCCTCGGCGGCGTAGAGGGCGGCGAGGTTGTTGTAAGGCTCGGGGCGGGCCGGGTACTCCTCGATCAAGTCCTTGAGCATGGACTCCGCCTCGGCGCCCCGCCCCTCTCCGCTCAGCTCCAGGGCCTGACGCAGGCGGCCTTCGGCGTCGTGGGCGGCGTCGGCGGCGGGCACCGGCGCGGCCAGTGTCAGCAGCAGGGCGGCGATGGCCCCTCTCTTCAGCTTGTCGTTACCCGTTCTCACCGGCTTCAGCGCCTACCTTTAAATCAATCAGCCGCCGATTATAGCGGCCGGAGGGGGCGGGTTAAACCGAAGTAATTCCCTCTTGGCTGAATGGTTATTTGCAGTGTCAGCGATTGCTCTTACAATCAGCTGATGAGAACGACGATAGAAGGTCCGCGATGAAGCACCACACCACAGCCACCGAGCGCATGGAACGCCTCATCGACATCGGCATCGCCCTCTCTTCGGAGAAGAACACCCCGCGGCTGCTGGAGCAGATCCTGCTCGGGGCCAAGGCCATCACCGCCGCCGACGGCGGCACCCTCTACTCGGTGCAGGAGGACGGCACGGTGCGCATGGAGATCATCCGCACCGACTCCCTGGACTTTGCCATGGGCGGCACCACCGGGGTGGAGATCCCCTTCCCGCCCATCCCGCTCTTCAGCGAGAACGGCGAGGCCAACCTGCACAACGTGGTCACCTCGGCGGTGCACAAGGACATCATCATCAACATCCCCGATGCCTACCACTTCGAGGGCTACGACCTCTCCGGCCCGCGCGCCTTCGACCAGAAGACCGGCTACTACTCCAAGTCCTTCCTCACGGTGCCGATGAAGAACCACGAGGGGGACATCATCGGCGTGCTACAACTGCTCAACGCCCAGGACGAGAGCGGCGCCATCATCCCCTTCAGCGACGAGGCCCAACGACTCACCGCCTCGCTGGCCTCGCAGGCGGCCATCGCGCTGACCAACCAGCGACTCATCGTCGACCTCAAGGAGCTGCTGGAGTCGCTGATCAAGCTGGTGGCGGATGCCATCGACGAAAAGTCCCCCTACACCGGCGGCCACTGCCGCCGCGTGCCGGTGATCACCATGCTGCTGGCCGACGCCGCCGCGCGCATCACCCACGGCCCGCTGGCCGAATTCCAGATGAGCGACGATGATCGTTACGAGCTGGAGATCGCGGCCTGGTTGCACGACTGCGGCAAGATCACCACCCCCGAATACGTGGTCGACAAATCCACCAAGCTGGAGACCATCTACGACCGCATCCACCTGGTCGAGGAGCGCATCGAACGACTGAAGATGGAGGCAGAAAAGCGCTGGCTGCATCGCAAGGTGGAGGCCCTGGAGGCGGGTGAAAGTCCCGACCCAGCCTGGGAGGGGGCGATGCGGGCCGAGTGCGCCCGACTGGACGACGAGCTGGCCTTCCTGCGCAAGGCCAACCTCGGCGGCGAGTTCATGAGCGAGGAAGACCAGGCGCGGGTCGGGGCCATCGGCGCCCGCCGCCTGCGCGACTGCCACGGCGAGGAGACCACCCTGCTCAGCGAGGAGGAGGTCGCCAACCTCACCATCGCCAAGGGCACCCTCACCGACGAGGAGCGCGAGGTGATCAACCACCACATCGTCGCCACCATCAACATGCTCGAGGCGCTGCCCTTCCCCAAACACCTCAAGAACGTGCCCGAATACGCCGGCGGCCACCACGAGCGCGTCGACGGCCAGGGCTACCCCCGCGGCCTCACCGGCGAGCAGATGTCGGTGCAGGCGCGGGTGATGGCCATCGCCGACATCTTCGAGGCGCTCACCGCCAAGGACCGCCCCTACAAGCCCGGCAAGAAACTCTCCGAGACCCTGCGCATCCTCGGCTTCCTCAAGCAGGAGGGCCACATCGACCCCGAACTGTTCGACATCTTCGTCCGCGAGAAGGTGTACCAGAGCTACGCCGAACAGTTCCTCGACCCCGAACAGATCGACGAGGTGGATGAGGCGAAGATTCCAGGATACAGTCCGGCCTAAGCTCCCCGCCCAACTCCGCATTGATGGCACGGACGTTGCAGCGTCCCAGCCATGACAACTCCTCAGGAAAACTTGCGTGTACTGGTGATCGACGAGGACCCAGCACGCGCGGCGATCCTGGAGCAGGCCCTGGCTGACGCCGGGGGCTACGCCGTCGAGCGCCTGAGCGACAGCCGCGACCTCTATCGCCGGGTCCACGCCCTGGACCCGGACGTCATCATCATCGACATGGAATCCCCCGACCGCGACACCCTGGAGTCGATGCGCCAGATCCACCTGGACCAGCCACGCCCGGTGGTGATGTTCACCGACGACAACGACGACGGCGCCATCCGCCGGGCGGTGGAGGCCGGGGTCAGCGCCTACGTGGTGGACGGCCTCAACGCCCGCTCGGTGAAGCCGGTGATGGAGGTGGCGGTGGCGCGCTTCCGCGAGTTCCAGGCGATGCGCCGCGAGCTGCAACAGACCCGCGACGAGCTGGCCGAGCGCAAGCTCATCGACCGCGCCAAGGGGCTGCTGATGAAGCAGCGCGGCATGGACGAGGAGCAGGCCTACCAGCTGCTGCGCCGCAGCGCCATGGAGCGCAACCGGCGCATCGCCGAGGTGGCCTCGGAGCTGATCGAGGCGGCCCAACTGCTGGGCTGAGCCATCATGCACCAAAGGCGTGAGCGAACGCCCCTGATTGGTGCATTCAATTTAAATTCCAGCACTCCAGAGCACGAAAAAGCCGCCGTGCAATACCAATAGGCCAGTTGGCACAGCGGTTGCAAAACTCCTGACAAGGTCCAACGGCGGACCCCCTACGAACATTGCAACTCAACCTTTTTGGGACAACGGCGTCCCTGTCCACCGCCCCGGCGGTGCGCAGGACGCCGTTTTTTTTCGACTCGATTACGGGGTGACACATGAACAGGAAGCGCACACTTTTCAATCTCAAGGCCCTGCTGGGCGCCGGTCTGCTGCTGGGTTCGACCACGGTCGCCGCCGTCGGCGAGCTGGAGAAGGAGGAGCTGAAGTTCGGCTTCATCAAACTGACCGACATGGCACCACTGGCCATCGCCTACGAGAAGGGCTTCTTCGAAGATGAGGGGCTCTACGTCACCCTGGAGGCGCAGGCCAACTGGAAGGTGCTGCTGGATCGGGTCATCGACGGCCAGCTCGACGGCGCCCACATGCTCGCCGGTCAGCCGCTGGGCGCCACCATCGGCTTCGGCACCCAGGCCGAGGTGATCACCGCCTTCTCCATGGACCTGAACGGCAACGGCATCACCGTCTCCAACGACATCTGGGCGCAGATGAAGGCGCACGTGCCACACGAGGGCGGCAAGCCGGTGCATCCCATCAAGGCCGATGCCCTCAAGCCGGTGGTGGAGAAGTACAAGGACGAGGGCAAGCCCTTCAACATGGGCATGGTCTTCCCGGTCTCCACCCACAACTACGAGCTGCGCTACTGGCTGGCCGCCGGCGGCATCCACCCCGGTTACTACGCCCCGCACAAGGGCGACACCTCCGGCCAGATTGACGCCGACGCCCTGCTCAGCGTCACCCCGCCGCCGCAGATGCCCGCGACCATGGAGGCGGGCACCATCTACGGCTACTGCGTCGGCGAGCCCTGGAACCAGCAGGCGGTGTTCAAGGGCATCGGCGTGCCGGTGATCACCGACTACGAGATCTGGAAGGACAACCCGGAGAAGGTGTTCGGCGTCTCCAAAAAATGGGCCGAGGAGAACCCCAACACCCACATCGCCGTGATCAAGGCGATGATCCGCGCCGCCAAGTGGCTGGATGAGAATAACAACGCCAACCGTCCCGAGGCGGTGCGCATCCTCGCCCAGTCCAACTACGTGGGCGCCGATTATGATGTGATCGCCAACTCCATGACCGACACCTTCGAGTACGAAAAGGGCGACAAGCGCGAGGTGCCCGACTTCAACGTCTTCTTCCGCTACCACGCCACCTACCCCTACTACTCCGACGCCATCTGGTATCTGACGCAAATGCGCCGCTGGGGCCAGATCAGCGAGCAGAAACCGGATAGCTGGTATATGGAGATGGCGAAAAAGGTCTACCGCCCCGACATCTACCGCCAGGCCGCCGAGGAGCTGGTCGCCGAGGGCAAGATGGCCGCCGCCGACTTTCCCGACTTCGCCGCCGAGGACGGATTCCGCGCGCCGCAGACCCACTTCATCGACGGCATCACCTACGACGGTCACAAGCCGAACGACTATCTGAAAAAGTTCGCCATCGGCCTGAGCGGCGCGCAGCGCATCTAGGAGCGCCACCATGATCAGCGCCCTCATCAAACCCAACCGCGCCTTCGAGCTGCCGCGCCTGGATGCCCTGCAGGCCTTCCTGCAGGGCGACCGCCTGTGCCGCTACAGCAACACCTTTATCCGTTCGCTGCTGGTGCCACTGTTCGCCATCGGGGTGTTCCTCGCCGTGTGGAGCGCCGCCGCCTCGCGCATCGACACCTCGCTGGGCACCCTGCCCGGCCCCGCCCAGGTGTGGGAGCAGGGGCTGGGCCTCTACGACGAGCACCTCATGGAGCGGGAAAAGGAGCAGGCCTTCTACGAGCGCCAGGAGCGGCGCAACGCCGAGAAGCTGGCGCGCGACCCGGAGGCGGAGGTGAAGGTCCGCCCCTACACCGGCAAGCCGACCTTCTTCGACCAGATCCTCACCAGTCTGATCACGGTCGCCACCGGCTTTCTCGTCGCCTCGATCATCGCCATCCCCATCGGCATCCTCTGCGGCATGAGCGCCACCCTCTACAAGGCCCTCAACCCGCTGATCCAGGTGTTCAAGCCGGTCTCACCGCTGGCCTGGCTGCCGCTGGTGACCATGGTGGTGAGCGCGCTCTACGTCAGCGACAACCCGCTGTTCGCCAAGTCCTTCGTCACCTCGGCGATCACCGTCACCC
>JBFFSW010000005.1:0-18126 GCA_041572195.1 Thiohalomonadaceae bacterium
CCGCCGTCGCGCAGCTCGAAGTACTCATCGAAGGCATCACGCCCCGCCTCGTCCCACGCCTCCAGTCTCACCCCGGCATCGTTCACCTCGGCCAGCAGGGTGCCCGCGGGCAGTTCGCGGAAGTTGAGGCGATCCAGGTCCTCGGGGAAGTGCAGCTGCGCCTCCGGCTCGCCGAAGCCGACGTCCACCGCCTCCGGCACCTTGACCGGGGCCACGGTGTGGAACAGGTCGATATCGTGGGCGGGCACATCAATCTCGGGGAAGTGGTCCAGGTGCAGGGCCGCCTCCACCAACTCACGGGCGTGCTCGGTGCCGCGCCCCTGACCCACCTTGCCGCACTCGACGGTGACCGAGGGGCAGATCGTGCTCATCGCCAGCGAGGCGACGCCCTCGGGCTGGGTGAAGTAGACCACGGTGCGGCTGAAGAGCCGCGCCAGGTGAAAGAACGCCCGCTCGCGGCGGTTGATACAGGCGTAGTGGGGATTGAGGCCGGTGTTGTTGTGGATGTCGATGGCGGCAAAGACGCCACGTTCACGCATCCGCCCGATCACCCCGCTCATCATCCGCGCCTCCGGCGAATCGCCACCCGCCCACACCCGGTTGTAGTCGGGCTGACCGTCGAGTCGGCGACGCCCGGCGGCGGCCGCCTCGACGTTGCCGATGAGAATGGAGAGGGCCCGCGGCAGCGGCCTGTCGGCGTAGTCGCGCAACAGCGCGCGTACCGCCTCCCAGCCGGTGTCCTCGTTGCCGTGTAGCAGCACCGAGACGAACAGCGGCTCGGGACGCAGGCCCGGCAGGTGAATCAGCGCGGGGCCTTCGAGAAAGGCCATCAGCTCCTGGGCGCGGCACTCCAACAGCCCCTCGGGCAGGTGTTCGAACTCTTTCAGCATGATTTTCCGATTCGTTATCAAAGCGACCAGTCGTGCACCGGCAGACCGCTGTTTTGTCGTTCGCGATAGGCGTTGACCAGGGCGGCGTAATCGTGGCCATGCCTTTCCAGCCAGGCCAGCTGCCAGGCGGCGCCGGTACGCCCACCCTCCAGCCGCGCCTCGATGATCCCCAGGTAGTCGTCGATCGCCTCGCGCGCCGTCTCCATTCGCTCCAGCCCCTCGCGCGCCAGCGGCAACAGGCGACGCAGCAGCTCACGCATGCGCCCCTGTGTGCCGTCCAGCCAGTGGACATGGGCATCCAGCCCGTGGCGCGCCGCCTGGTAGAAGTTGTCGCGGGCGCGGGCGAACTCCAGGTGCTGCTCCGGGGCCTCATCCGCCTCGGCCAGGGCGTGGGCCAGACCGAACAGCAACGCGGCGTTGGCCATGGTGTCGGCGATGCTGGGCCCGGCCGGAACCACCCGGTGCTCGATGCGCAGGTGCGCCGTGCCGTCCTCGTCGAAGCCCACCAGCGGTCGGTTCCAGCGCCAGATGGTGCCGTTGTGCAGGCGCAGGTGGCTCAGCTCCGCCGCCTCCTCGGCCAGCGCCACCGGCAGCAGGATGGGGAAGTGCTGGCGGTTCTCCTCGAACACCTCCTGCAGGCTGCGGCGGGCGTAACCGCTGCCAAAGCTGACCCGCTTGAGCGGGCCGAAGGCGGCGTTGGCGATGCCGCCCACCGCCACCGCCTGCTCGAACAGCGGGATACGGGTCTCGGCCCACAGCCGCTTGCCGAACAGCAGCGGCGAGTTGGCGCTGATGGCGACCATCGGCGCGGAGAGGATCTGCAGGGCGTTGTAGTAGCGCACCGCGCGCGCCGCATCCACCTGGATGTGCACCTGGAAGGAGGTGGTGGCCGCCTCCAGCATCACGTCACCGTGCAGCGACTCCAGCACCTCCTCGCCGTGAATGGAGAGCTCCAGCGGCCGCCCGCCGCGCAACCGCAGCACCTGCTCGTTGAGGGCGCGGTAGCGCTGCATGGGGGACATGTTCTCCAACACCAGCTGCTCGGCGCCCACCGTCGGCAGCGAGCCGATCATCATCAGCTCGGCACCCAGGCTGGCGGCGGTCTCGCGGCAGCGGTTCCAGTTCCCCTCCAGCTCCGCGTGCATGCGCCCCAGGGCATCGCCGCCCAGGCCCAGCGGGGTGCTGTTGAGTTCGATGTTGAAGCGCGAGAGCTCGGGGCTGACCAGCCCATCGTCGTTCATCCGCGCGAGGAACTCCTCGTTGATCGGCAGCGGCATGCCGTCGGCCCCCACCAGCCACGCCTCCAGCTCGAAGCCGCCGACGCCGTGACGGCGCGACAACTCCCCTCGCTGGTGCCACTCGGCCAGCAGCGCGGTCTCGGCATCGAGGCGGCGGGCGAAGGCCTCGAAGTCCTGCTTGCGAAAGTGCGCCCCCTGAATCTCCTGTCCCATCAGGCCGCGCCTCTGCTCAATCGCCGGTCCAGTTCGGCCAGCCGCTGTGGGGTGCCTACATCCAGCCACTCGCCGCGATGCAACAGACCGCCGACCCGCCCGGCCTCGATCGCCTCGCGCAGCAGCGGCGCCAAGGGGAAGCGCCCCGCCTGGCAAGCGGCGAACAGCTTGGGGGAGTAGATGCCGATGCCGCTGAAGGTGTAGCGGCGCGCATTGCTCACCCGCCCGTTCTCCAGGCCGAAGTCGCCGTCGGGGTTGTGCTCGGGGTTCTCCACCAGCAGCAGGCTGGCCAGATCCCCTTCGGCCAGGCCGAGGGCGGCGGGGTCAAAGTCGCACCAGATGTCGCCGTTGACCACCATGAAGGGTTCGTCGCCCAGCAGCGGCAGTGCCTGGAAGATGCCTCCGCCGGTCTCCAGGGCCTCGGCCTCAGCGGAGTAGTGAATGCTCACACCGAAGCGGGAGCCGTCGCCCAGGGCGTCGACGATCTGGCCGCCCAGGTGGGCGTGGTTGATCACCAGCTCGCGCAGCCCCGCCGCCGCCAACCGTTCGATGTGGTGGACGATGAGCGGCTTGCCGCCGACGGACAACAGGGGTTTGGGGGTGTGGTCGGTGAGCGGGCGCATGCGCTCACCACGCCCGGCCGCGAGGATCATCGCTTTCATGAATATGAGTGTCCCGCGTCACCCGCGGCGAAGCAATAGCCGCGCGCCGATTGTCGAAAGTGTGACGGGCGTCGCGTCAACCTTGCGCACCAGCCCCTATGCTCAAATCAACTCACCAAGCCTGCGAGGTGCGCCATGTCGCTGGACAACCGCATCACCCAATATCTGGATCGCGAGGGCGTCCCCTACCGCCTGATCGAACACCCCGTCGCCCACCCCGAGGAGGCGATGGTCCACGCCGGGCTGCCCGCCGACAAGCTGCTGCGCGTGCAGGTGCTACAACACCGCCAGGGGCTGCTGGTGGCGGTGCTGCCGGTGAACTATCTGATCGACTTCGTCGCCCTCAACGCCCGCCTCGGCAGCCGCCCGCAACCGGTGCCCGCCGAGCAGCTGGGGCGCCTCTTCAACGACTGCGAGAGCGGCTGCGTCGCCCCCATCGGCGCCCCCTACGGCCTGCTCACCGCCGTCGATGATGGGGTCGAGGCGATGGGCGAGGTGTATCTCCCGGCGGGTGACCGCCGCCACCTGCTGGCCATCGACGGCGCCCGCCTGGCGGCCATGGGCGACGGTCAGCTGGGGCGCATCAGCCACCGCCCGCTGACCAACAAATCTCAAGCCGCCAGCCGCCCGGAACGCGCCCGCCGCCGCAGCGAGGCGCTCAAGCAGCTGCCGCCGCTGCCGCGCACCAGCCGCCGTCTGCTGATGATGCGCAACGCCGCCGAACCCGATGTCATCAAACTGGCCGAGGTGATCGCCGAGGACCCCGCCCTCAGCGCCCAGCTGCTGGCCTACGCCCGCTCCGCCCACTTCGGCTACGGCGGTCGTATCGAGGACGTGAAAGACGCGATTACCCTGGTGCTGGGCTACGACATGGCCCTCTCCACCGCCCTGGCGCTGAGTGCCGCCGCCCCCTACAAGCTGCCCCACGGCGGTCGCCTGGGGCTGGAGAACTACTGGCGCGACTCGCTGCTCGGCGCCACCCTGGCGCAGAGCCTGGCCGCCCGTCTGCCGCGCGCCCTGGAGGTGAATCCGGCCCAGGCCTACCTCGCCGTGTTGCTGCACGACATCGGCCTGCTGGTGATGGGTCAGGTGCTGGAGGAGGATTACCGCAAGCTCGCCCTGGCCGCCGACAAACACCCGCAGGTGCCCATTAGCCGCCTGGAGAAGAGCCTGCTGGGCTTCGGTCACGGCCAGCTCGGTGGCTGGGTACTGCGCCGCTGGGAGCTGCCCGAACCGCTCTCGCTGGTCGCCGCCGAGCACCACAACCCCGACTACAGCGGTGAACACGCCGCCTACGTGGCCCTGGCCCGCCTGGTGGACGCCCTGCTCGACAACGCCCAGGAGCTGCCCAAGTCGGCCCTGACCCGGCTCGGCATCGACGAGGCCACCGCCCGCCATGTCGCCGCCGAACTGCTCGAGGACAGCGGCGCGCTGGAGGGCTACGCCCGTAAGCTGGCCGCCTGATAGTTGACCATTAAGGTCGGCTAATATAGCCTTTGGGGCATCACCGAATCCGAATTCAGGAGCCCCCCATGCATCTCACCGAAGAGCAACAGCTCGACCTCAACAGCGGCATCACCGCCTTCGAGGCCAAGCACTTCCAGAGCGCCATGCAGATGCTGCGCCCGCTGGCCGAGGCCGGCGAGCCCGAGGCCCAGTACCGCGTGGCGATGATGATGATCAACGGCCTGCACGGCCTGCCCACCCCCGAAGAGGGGGGCCGCTATCTGGAGCTGGCCGCCGAACAGGGCCACGCCATGGCCATGCACGGCATCGGCTTCATGTACTACGAGGGCGAGGGCAAAGAGAAGGACCCGGTCAAGGCCGCCGAATGGTTCAACAAGGCCGCCGCCCTCGGCCTCAGCGGCTCCATGGTCACCCTGGCGATGATGTACCAGGAAGGCAACGGCGTGGAGCAGGATCTCGACGAGGCCAGACGGTTGTATACCGCCGCGGGGTTCGAGCCTTCGGAGATGGGGTTGTAAGGAAAAAAGGCCGCGGTTAGCGGCCTTTTTTATTACACCCCGATTTTATTCAAAATTCCCTTTAGCCCCTCCAACTCCGAATACCTACCCGCAACCTCCCTCACATACCCCAAGGTCCGCGGAATATCATTGAGGTAACCCGGCTTGCCGTCGCGGTGATTCAGGCGGGCGAAGATGCCGGTGGCCTTGAGGTGACGTTGCACGCCCATGAGGTCGAACCAGCGCAGGAAGGTGGCATCGTCCACATGGTCGATGATCCCCTGCTCTACGGCCCGATCGCGATAGCCCAGCGCCCACCCCTCGACCCGCTCGCGCGGCCAGGCGATGTAGCAGTCGCGCAGCAGCGAGACCGGGTCGTAGGTGATGGGGCCGAAAACCGCGTCCTGGAAGTCGATGATGCCGGGATTGCGCTCGCACAGCATCAGGTTGCGCGAGTGGTAGTCGCGGTGCACGGCGACCCTCGGCTGCTCCAGGGCGATATCGGCCAGCAGGGTGAAGGCGCCCTCCAGGGCTTCTCGCTCCTCGTCGCTCAGCGCCAGCCCTAGGTGCTCGCCCAGATACCAGTCGCGGAACAGCCCCATCTCGGTCATCAACAGCTCACGATCATAGGCGGGCAATTCGCGAGGACCACGGGCCTGCAACCGCGTCAGGGCCTCCAGGGCGTCGCCATAGAGCCGCTCGACGCTGTCATCGTTAAGCACGTCGAGGTAGGGGGTGGAGCCGAGGTCGCTGAGCAGCAGGAAGCCCTGACTCAAATCCTCGGCGAGGATCTCCGGCACGTGCAGGCCGATGGCGTGCAGCTGACGGGCGATGCTGACGAAGGGGGCGCAATCCTCCTTCTCCGGCGGGGCGTCCATGACGATGCGGCTGATGCCGTCGAACTGGATGCGGAAGTAGCGGCGGAAGCTGGCGTCGCTGGAGGCAGGGGCGATGCTGTAGTCGGCGATCCCCAGCTCACCCCTGAGCCAGGCCTCCAGCTGCTGTAGACGTTGCGGCACGGTCACTCTCTTCTGTCGGTTCAAACGCCCGCATTATAGGCGCTAACACGAAAACGCCGCACCCGAGGGCGCGGCGTTCTCCAGCGGGGCGTACTCGCTTAGAAGCGCCAGCCCAGCTTGGCGCCGACGGTCTGTGCGTCACCGGTCTTGTCCGCCTCGAAGGCGAGGTTGAACAGACCCATGTTGACGTTGAGGCCGACGTAGTACTTGTTCAGGGTATCGGTCTCCTCCTTGAGGCCCGCGGCGGCGATCAGCGGGTCGGAGGTGTTGGGGGTGGAGGTGGTCCACACCTGACCGATACCGGCATAGGGGGTGAGGTTGACGAAGCCCTTGGAGACGGTCAGCTCCAGCCCCTGGGTGCTGAGGTCCAGCTGATCGACGCCGCTGAGGTTGGAGGCGGTGGCACGAACGGCCAGCGCCGGGCTGGCGACGCCCCCCTCGAGGATGGCGTAACGCAGCTCATAGCCGATCAGCTTGATGTTGGAGCTGGGCACCTCGCTGTACATCAGGCCCACGTCGATACCGAAGGGCAGTCCCTTGTGGGCGTGCAGCTTGGGCACCGGGATGGAGCTCAGGCCGTTGCCGCCCATCGCCTTGTCCAACACCGCGGAGTTGGCCGGGGTGGTGAAGGTCGCCTCGATGCCGATATCGAAGCCGGTGATACCCAGCGGCTCGGCCGGGGCCAGCGCCTTGTAGCTCAGCGCGGCGCCCAGGTCCTGGGAGAGGGCGGCGAACTCCGCCTGCCCCAGGTTCTGCAGGGTATCCAGATTGTTGGCCGCCTGGGTGGCGGGGGCGGCGGCCAGCAGGCCGGCCAGGATCAGGGCGCGTTTCATTGCGTAACTCCTTCGGTTATCGAGGCGGTTTTTCTTCATCGTGGTGGGATTATGCCAAATCCCACCTTAATCAAACATGATAGAGCTCACATTCCGCCGAAAGTTCGCCGCCAGCGATGCCGGGCCACTCCACGCAGGTCGTCGGCGATGAGGTAGAAGCAGGGCAGCGCCACCAGGATCAGGGCGGTGGCGAACAGCAGGCCAAAGCCCAGGCTCACCGCCATCGGCGTGAGGAAGGCAGTCTGGCCGCTGGCGAAGAAGATCAGCGGCGAGACGCCGAGGAAGGTGGTCACCGAGGTGAGCAGGATGGGGCGGGCGCGCACCCTGCCCGCCTCCAGCATTGCCGCTAAGCGATCACTCCCCTCGGCGCGCAAGCGCTTGGCGAAGTCCACCAGGATCAGCGAGTCGTTGACGACGATGCCGGAGAGGGCGAGGAAGCCGATCAGCGAAAGGAACTGCACGTGGTGGCCGAACAGCAGGTGGCCGAAGATGACGCCGATGAGGCCGAAGGGGATGGCGAACATCACCACCAGCGGGTCGAGCAGCGATTTGAACAGCGCGGCGAGGATCAGGAAGATGATCGCCAGGGCGATCACCATCGCCTGCAACATATCCCCCATGGACTCCGAGGCCTGCTTCTTCTCCCCCAGCCAGATCAGCTCGTAGCCCGGGTGTCGTTCGCTGAGTTCGGCGAAGGCCTCGCGAATGTGCTCGGTCATCGCCAGCGGCGTGCTCACGGTGGCGTCCACCTCGGCGCTCACCGTGGCCAGCCGGTCCAGGTCGCGACGGGCGATGGAGCTGAGGCCGCGGCCGACGCCGATGTCGGCCACATCGCCCAGGTAGACCACCTCGCCGCCGGAGAGCACCACCGGCAGACGGCGCAGCGACTCGGCGCTCTCGCGCACCGCCTCGGGATAGATCAGCCGCACCGGGATGCGCTTCTCATCATAGGTCACATGCACCAGCTCCAGCCCCTGGTAACCGGCGCGTACCGCGTCGGCCAGCTGCGACTGGGTCAGCCCCAGCTGGCGACCGCGCTCGTTGAGGCTGTAGCGGTACTCCAGCTTGCCCACCTCCATGTCGTGGCCGACGTCGTAACTGCCGGGCAGGCGGCGGATGTGCTCGGCAATCTCATCGGCCAGGCGACGCAGCTCACGCACGTCGGGGCCCGTGACCCCCACCTCGATATCGGCCCCCGCCGGGCCACCCTGGGGACGCAGCACCGAGAGCCGCTCGATACCGGTCAGTTGCTGCAAGCGCTCGCGCACGGCGTTGATGATCACCTCGGCGTCACGCTCGCGCTCCCCATCGCGGCTGAATTGCAGGTTGACCACCGGCGTCACCCAGCGCTCGATGAAGCTCTGCGGCGCCTGTTTCTTCAGGTCGATGATGAGCTGGATGTGGTTGGAGCCGAACACCACCCGGTTGAAGTTGATGAAGGTGACGCCGACGTTGGTCAGCAGGCTGCCCAGCTCGCGCTCGGCGTCCAGCTCGTCGAGGATCGCCGCCTCCATGCGCGAGGCCAGCGCCGCGCTCTCCTCCAGACTGTAGGTCTTGGGTGCCTCGACGTTGACGAAGAACTGGCCGACGCTGACGTGACCGAAGAGCTGAAACGGCAGCCGGGTGGCCGCCATGGTCAGGGTCAGAATCAGCAGCAGCACGGTGGCGGTGGCGACGAAGTAACGGTTCACCAGCGACCACTGCAGCACGCTCGCGTACCGGTCCAGCCACCCCTTCCAGTCCACCCGCCCGGCGCGCCGCGGCGAATGTTTGAGCAGCTCAGCGGCGTGCGAGGGGAGCACGCCGAAGGCCTCCCACAGCGAACCGAGCAGGGCGAAGCTGACCACCGCCGGGATCACCGCGATGAAGGCGCCCATGGTGCCGCCGATGGCGTACATCGGCAGGAAGGCGGCGACGGTGGTGGCGGTGGAGGCGATCACCGGCCAGAACACCTCGTTGGCGCCGCGCTCGGCCGCCTCGCGCGCGCCCATCCCCTGCTCCATGTGGCGGTAGATGTTCTCGTTCACGATGATGGCGTCATCGACGATCATGCCCAGGGCGATGAGGAAGGCGAACAGCGAGACCATGTTGATGGTGTAGCCGAAATAATTGATCAGGATGATCGCCACCAGGAAGGAGACCGGGATGCCCATGGCGGTGACCAGGGCGACGCGGAAGTTGAGGAACAGATAGAGCGAGATGAGCACCAGCAGCAGGCCGATGAGGCCGGAGGATTTGACCGTCTCCAGGCGGGTCTTCACGTAGACCGACATGTCGCTGAAGAGCCCCGCCTCGAGGGTCGGCGGCAGCTCGGCACGCAGCTCCGCGGCAAACTCGCGCACCATACGCGCCACCTCGATGGTGGAGGCCTCGACGCTCTTGTTCACCGTCAGATTGACCGATGGACGGCCATTGAAGCGGCCCAGGGTCAGCGGCTCCTCCAGGCGCCGCTCGATGCGCGCCAACTCGCCCAGCAGCAGCTGGCCGCCGTGCTCATTGCCGCGCACCACGATCCCCGCCACCGCCTCCGGGGTCGGCGCGGCGCCCAGGCCGCGCAGCAGGATATCCCCCTCGGCGGCGCGAATGGAGCCGCCGGGCAGGTCGCGCAGGTTGCCGCGCAGGGCCCGCTGCACCTCATCCAGACTCACCCCCAGGGCCGCCAGCCGCCCCGGCTCCACCTCCACCCACAGCTCCCACTCGCGGTTACCGGCCATGCCCACGCTGGCCACCCCCGGCAGCTGCATCAGCCGCCGCTGCACCGCCTCCGCCTCCTCATAGAGGCGGGCGCGGGAGATATCGCCGTAGAGGGCCATGCTGATCACCGGGAAGCGGGTCTCCAGACGGATCAGCGCCGGGCGCTCGGCCTCCTCGGGCAGGTCGCTGATGCGCCCCAGCAGGGCGTCGGCGTCGCGCACGAACTGGTCCACGTCGGTGCCGGACTTAAGGTCGATGATGATGGAGGAGAGCCCCTCGGAGCTGGTGGAGCTGAGCACGTCGATCTCGGCCATGCCGTCGAACTCCTGCTCAATGGGCAGGGTGATCTGGCGCTCCACCTCCTCCGGCGAGGCCCCCTGGAAGACGGTGGTAATGCGCACCTTGTCCAGCTCCACCAGCGGGAACATCTCCTGCGGCATCGCCCGCCAGGAGAAGAACCCGGCCAGGGCGATCACCGCCAGCAGCAGGTTGACCAGCAGCGGGTTGGCGATGGCGAAGCGGATCATTCGGCGACCCGCACGCGCTGGGCGTCGGCCAGGGCGGCCACGTCACGGGCCACCACCGCCTCACCGGCATTCAGCCCGCTGCTCACCACCACCCGGCCCGCCTGGCGCAGGCCCAGTTCCACGGCTCGGCGTTCCAGGACTCCTTGCTTGTGAATAAAGAGCCAGGCCCGCCCCTCCTCGCGCAGCACCGCCGCCACAGGCACGCTGAGCACCCCGCTGAGCGGGCGCAGCGGCAGCTCCGCCCGCGCCAGCATGCCGGGCGACAAGGCCTCGTCGCCCTCATCGAGGCGGATGCGCAGCGGGTGGGTGTGGGTCCTGGGCTCAGGGTCGGCCTGCAGGGCGACGAGCACGCCGTGGTAACGGCTCCCGGCCGCCTCCAGCTCCACCGCCTGACCCAGCGCCAGCGCCGCGGCCACATCCCCCGGCACCTCCAGATCCAGCATCAGGCTGGAGAGGTCCACCAGCTCCAGCGCCGCCTGGTTGAGGGAGACCGAGTCCCCTACCTCCAGCGCCACGCTGTTAACGCGACCGGCGAAGGGGGCGCTGAGGCGGCTACGCTCAAGGTTGCGCTCGGCGCGGCTCAGCTCCGCCTCACGCTGGCGCAGGCGCGCATCGGCGCTCTCTAGGGCATACTCCAGTCGCGCCAGCTCCGACTGGGTGGCGATCAGCTGCTGCTCGGCCACCCCCAGCTGCGAGCGTGAGCTGAGCGATTCGCTGCCCAGGCGCTTGAGCCGCCCCACCTCGCGCTGCTGGATGGCGACATTCTCCCGCGCCAGCGCCAGCAGCCGCTCGTCACGCCGCTTCGCCGAACGCTCCTGCTCCAGGGCGGCGCGGGCCAGGGCGGCGGCGTCGCGGTAGTCGCCGTCGTCGAGTCGCAGCAGTTCGTCGCCGGCGACCACCGCCATGCCCGGCTCCACCCTCCGTTCGGCCACCCGCCCGGCCACCTCGAAGTGCAGGCGGGCACGGCGCAACGGCGTCAGGCGGCCACTGAGCACCACCCGCGGCGCCATATCGCCGGGCTCCGCCCGCTCCAGTACCACCCGCGGCGTGACCGGCGGGCGCAGTTCGGCCTCGCTGCGCGGGCGGGTAAGCAGCAGCAGCGACAGCAACAGCACCGCGCCGCCGATGAGGATGAGAAAGTGACGTTTACCAAGCTTGGGGGGCATGAGCGCTCTCATGATTTAATTGATGCAGGGGGCATTCTATGACAAGTTAGCGGGTTTTAAAGCGAAACCCCAAGCCAATCATCGTGAAACCCCACCGCATCCCGCCCTTCGGCGCCCTGCCGCTCCTCTGGCCGCTACTCGCCGCCAGCGGCGCGCTCATGGCCGAGCAGGACCCGCGCTGGGCGCTATGCCCGGTGCCCGCCGCCATACAGGAGGTGGACGAGGCTCTGGCCCCGGGACTCACCCGGGTACTCGCCGATCAGGCCGAGGTGGACGCCGAGGGGGTCTCCCACTTCGGCGGCGGGGTAGAGGTGCGCCGTGATGACAAGCACCTCAGTGCCAATGAGGCCCGCTACGACCACCGTAGCGACGAACTGGAGGTGTGGGGCGAGGTGGACTACCGCGACCCGCGCATGCAGGTCCAGGGCGAGCGGGCGACGATGCGCTTGCAGAGCGGCCTGGGACAGTGGGAGAACGGCGAGTTCTTCCTCCCCCAGGTGAACGCCTACATCCACGCCGGGCGCTTCGAGATGCTGGAGGACCGTGAACACAGCCGCCTTGACGACGTGCGCTACACCACCTGTCCGCCCAACGGACGACGTGCCTGGGAGCTGAGCGCCTCCGAACTATACCTGAACCGGGAAGAGAATCTCGGCGAGGCCTATCACGCGGTGCTGCGCCTGGGCGGCGTACCGGTCTTCTACACCCCCTACATCAACTACCCGTTGGAGGGACGCAAGAGCGGCCTGCTCTCGCCCACCTATGGCAGTTCCGAGCGCAACGGCCACGACTTCGCCCTCCCCTACTACTGGAACATCGCCCCGCACCGCGACGCCACCTTCACCCCGCGGGTGATCAGCGAACGCGGCGGCCAACTGCAAGCAGAGTACCGCTATCGCGAGGACTGGGGCGACGGCACGCTCAACGGCGAGTGGCTTCCCTCCGACCAACTCTACGGCGATAAGGAGCGCGGCTACCTGCAACTGGACCACCGCGCCCGCCTGAGCGGCTGGCAGCTGTCGCTGGACTATCGCGAGGCCTCCGACGCGGAGTACTTCAACGACATCGACAGCCCCCTGCTCAACCGCAGCCAGAGCTATCTCCCGCGCAACGCCTCCGCCAACTATCAGGGCGAGGGCTGGCGTTTCGGCGCCCGGGTCCAGGATTTCCAGCCGCTGGGTACCAACACCACCCCCTACCAACTGGCGCCTCAGCTGCGCTTCGAGGGGGCCAGCGCCTACCGCCCCAATTACCCGCGCCTGGAGCTGCATGCCGAACTGGCGCGCTTCCAGCACGAGAGCATTAGCCCCAGCGGCAGCCGTAGCGACATCAAGCCCACCCTCAGCTGGCCGCTCAGCGGCGACGCCTGGTTCCTCACCCCGGCGCTGGCCTGGCGCCACACCGCCTATCGGCTCGACGACCCACTGCCTGGCCAGCCGGGCGAACCCAGCCGCTCCCTGCCCATATCCAGTCTCGACGGCGGCCTCTTCTTCGAGCGCGACTACCGGCTCGGCGAGCGCAACCTGCGCCACACCCTGGAACCGCGGCTCTACTACCTCCAGGTGCCCCACCGCGATCAGGACGCGCTGCCGCGCTTCGACAGCGCCCCGCTGGCCTTCAGCTTCCCGCAGCTGTTCCGCGACAACCGCTTCAGCGGCGCCGACCGCCAGGGGGACGCACGGCAATTGACCGTGGCGCTCAGCAGCCGGATTCAGGATAATGCCAGCGGCGCGGAGCTGGCCCGCCTGAGCCTGGGTCAGATCCAGTATCTGGATCGCCCCCTGGTCACGCTCACCCCCACCGCCACGCCGGAGCAGCGCGCCCACTCCGACTGGGTCGGCGAGCTCACCGCGCAGCCGCTGGCGGGACTTGAGCTGAGCGCCGGTGGGCGCTGGAATCCCGACCTGGGCCACAGCGAGGAGAGCAGCGCCCGTATCGCCCTCTCGCTGGACGAGGAGCGCTCCATCTCCTACGGTCACCGCCACCACCGCGAGCGCGCGGAGAAGCATCACGACCTGTTGCTGCTCTGGCCGCTGAGCCAACGCTGGCACGGCGTGGGGCGCTGGTACTACGACGTCGAGGCGGCACGCACGGTGGAGAGCCTGCTGGGCCTGGAGTACCGCAGCTGCTGCTGGAACCTTCGCGTCGTCGGTCGCTCCAAGCCTTACTTCGACGCCAACGGCCAGGGCTGGGAACCCGACCACAGCCTCTACGTGACCCTGGAACTGAAGGGACTGGGCACCGCCGGACGAAAACTTAACGATGTGATCCGTGAAGGGATCCTGGGTTATTACTGATGCTGAAAACGATGTTCAAGGCGCTGGCCGCCACCCTCCTGCTCTTCTCCGGCGCGCTGACCGCCGCCCCCGAGGTGGTGGAACTCAACCGCGTGATCGCGGTGGTCGATGAGACCGTCATCACCGAGCGTGCGCTGGAGCGCCGCCTGGAGCGGACCAAGGCGCGCCTCAGCCGCCAGATGAGCGAACTGCCCGCCGACAACCTGCTGCGCCGTCAGCTGCTGGAGCAACTGATCAGCGAAAGGCTGCAACTGGAGCGGGCCAAGCTGGCCGGCCTGCACATCAACGATGAGGACCTCAACTCCACCATCGCCAACATCGCCGCCGAGAACGGCCTCAGCCTGCAACAGTACGGCGAGCTGATGGCCTCCCAGGGGCTTCCCTTCGCCCAGCTGCGTGAGCAGATCCGCAACGAAATGCTGATCGCCCAGATCCGCCAGGTCGAGGTGAGCAACCGCATCGCCATCAGCGGCGACGAGCTGCAACTGTTCCTGCAATCGCGCGCCGCCCAGGAAAACCGCAACGTCGAGTACCTCATCTCCCACATCCTCATCGCCGTGCCCGAGGCCGCCTCGCCGCGGCAGCTGGCCGAGGCCAAGGGCCGCGCCGAGGCACTGCGCGGGGAGCTGCTCGGCGGCGCCGACTTCGCCACCCAGGCCATCACCCAATCCGACGGCGGTCAGGCCCTGGAGGGGGGCTCGCTGGGCTGGCGCGGCGCCGCCCAGCTGCCCAGCCTCTTCGGCGACGAGGTACTGGAGATGAAGGTGGGCGAGATCAGCCCGCTGCTGCGCAGCCCCAGCGGCTTCCACATCCTGCGCCTGGACGACAAGCGCGGCGAGGAGCGGCACATGGTGCAGCAGGTACGTGCCCGCCACATCCTCATCAGCCCCAACGCCCTGGTCTCCCCCGAGGAGGCCTACCGCCGCATCAAGTCGCTGCGCGAACGCATCCTTCAGGGTGCCGACTTCGCCGAGCTGGCGCGCGCCCACTCCGAGGACCCCGGCTCCGGCAACAACGGCGGCGACCTCGGCTGGGCCGACCCCAGCATCTACGTCGCCAGCTTCCAGGAGGCGCTAGCCAAGCTGCAGCCGGGCCAGCTGAGCGAGATCATCACCAGCCCCTTCGGCCTGCACATCATCGAACTGCTGGGCCGTCGCGAGCACGACAACAGCGAGGCGGTGCGCGAGAGCCAGGCGCGCAGGGCGCTGTTCGGACGCAAGTACGAGGAGGCGCTGGAGAGCTGGCTGCGCCGCCTGCGCGACGAGGCCTACGTGGAGTACCGGCTTGAGGGCTGAGTCCGCGCCACCCATCGTCATCACCGCCGGGGAACCGGCGGGCATCGGCCCCGACCTCTGCATCCAGCTGGTCCAGCGGGCCCACGCCGAACCTCCGCTGGTGATCGCCGACCCCGATTTACTTCTCCGCCGTGCCGCACTGCTGGGGCTGCCGCTGAACATCCGACCCTACCGCGCGGGCGAGCACGCCCCCAGCGCGGCGGGAGAGATGGTGGTGCTGGCGCTGGAGGCGGGCGGCTCACTGGAGCCGGGTCGACCCGACCCCGCCAACGCCGCCTATCTGCTGGAGGGGCTGCGCCGCGCCGCCGAGGGGTGCATGCGCGGCGAGTTCGCCGCCCTGGTCACCGGCCCCCTGCACAAGGGGGTGATCAACGAGGCGGGCATCCCCTTCAGCGGCCACACCGAATACCTGGCCGAGCTGGCCGGGGTGGAACGGGTGGTGATGATGCTGGCCACCGACGGCCTGCGGGTGGCGCTGCTCACCACCCACCTGCCGCTACGCGAGGTGGCCGATAAGCTCACCGCCGAGCGCCTGGAGCAGGTGATCACCATCCTTGAGCACGACCTGCGCACGCGCTTCGGCATCGAGCAACCGCGAATCAAGGTGTGCGGCCTCAACCCCCACGCCGGTGAAGACGGACACCTGGGGCGCGAGGAGCTGGAGATCATGCAGCCCGCCCTGGAGCGGCTGCGCGCGCGCGGCCTCAAGCTCGACGGCCCGCTGCCCGCCGACACCCTCTTCACCCCCCACGGCCTGCGCGGCGCCGACGCGGTGCTGGCGATGTATCACGACCAGGGGCTGCCGGTGCTCAAGCACCTGGGCTTCGGCCAGGCGGTCAACGTCACCCTCGGCCTGCCCTTCATCCGCACCTCGGTGGACCACGGCACCGCCCTGGAGCTGGCCGGGACGGGACGTGCCGAGGGTGGCAGCCTGGCCTATGCTATCGACACCGCGCGGCGCATGGCCCGCGCGTCAACGGAGAGCTGATGGTGAAACACCGCGCCCGCAAACGCTTCGGCCAGAACTTCCTGCACGACCCGGGGATCATCCAGCGCATCATCGATGCAATAAACCCGCGCCCGGAGGATGCCCTGGTGGAGATCGGCCCCGGCCTCGGCGCCCTCACCGAGCACCTGCTGCGCGCCGCCGGGAAGCTGCAGGCGGTGGAGCTGGACCGCGACCTCATCCCCCACCTGGAGCGCGAGCTGGCGCCGCTGGGGGAGCTGAGCATCCACAACGCCGACGCCCTCAAGTTCGACTTCGCCACCCTCTACCAGGGGGAGAAGCTGCGCCTGGTGGGCAACCTCCCCTACAACATCTCCACCCCGCTCATCTTCCACCTGCTGGAGAACGCCGCGCTGATCCGCGACATGCACTTCATGCTGCAACAGGAGGTGGTGGATCGCATGGCCGCCCCACCCGGAGGCGGCGACTACGGCCGCCTGAGCATCATGGTGCAGTACCACTGCCGGGTGGATAAGCTCTTCAGCGTCCCCCCCGGCGCCTTCAACCCGCCGCCCAAGGTCTACTCCGCCATCGTCCGCCTGCTCCCCTACGAGGCACCGCCGGTGGATGTGGGCGATGAGGCCCGCTTCGCCGAGCTGGTCGCCCGCGCCTTCACCCAGCGGCGCAAGACCCTGCGCAACAACCTCAAGGGGCTGCTCGACGCCGAGGCCATCGAGGCCTGCGGCATCGACCCCGGCCGTCGCCCCGAGACCCTCTCCCTGGAGGAGTACGCGGCCCTCTCACGTCGTCTCGTACTCGAAGCTAGTCCTTAACATAACCTCATCCAGCGAGTATCTTTAGACCCCTTCTAAATCTTAATAAACGCTTAAGTCGCGGAGACGGCAGGCGCGGGAAGTAGAAACGATCCTGTAGGGGGGATTGGGATGAGCGACGATCACACCACGTCCGCGCCGTCGCGGACCTTTATCCTGTCGCCGGAGGAGGGCGTCGCCCAGGCCCTGGAGCCGGTGCTGCGCTCGCTGCCCGGCGTCGAACTGGTGGCCTGCCGCGAGTTCGAGGAGAGCTGCTTCACGCGCCTGCGCGAGCAGCAGGCGGAGCTGCTATTCATCGACGTCCGCGCCCTGCACTACCCCCTGGATGATTTCTTCGGCCGCTTTCGCGAACAGGCCCCGGCGATCAAACTGCTGATCGTCGGCGATGATGACGACGGCGAGTTCGTGCGCAACCTGCTGCGCTCCGGCGCCAACGGTTTCATCAACGCGGGCATCGCCGAGGCCGAATTGGCTCGCGCGGTCGAGCACGTCAAGGCGGGCCACCTGTGGGTACGCCGTGCCCTGCTCAACCAGGTGGCCAGCGAGGCCTTCGAGCTGGAGCGGATGATCGAACTGAGCGTCAAGGAGCGGCTCGCCACCCTCAACGCCGAACTCACCCCGCGCGAGGCGGACATCTTCCGCCTGGTGCTGGAGGGGCTCTCCACCCGGGAGATCGCCGAGCAGCTGGAGCTCTCGCAACAGAGCGTAAAGATCTACCTCGGCCGCCTGTTCCGCAAGTTCGAGGTGAAGAACCGCTCGCAGCTCATCCTCAGCGCCTTCGAGCGGGTCTGCCCCATACAGAACATGATCCAGCTCTTTCGCAAGACCCTGGACCGCCGCCGCGAGCAGCGCTCGCTCACGCCGTTCATTCCCGACCCGCTGGACGACAAGGCCCCCTAACTCGCTCCAGCCCGTACAGTCGGTATAGACTGAGCCCCATGCCCGCCTCGCAACGCACCGACGACGACACCCTGCTGCTGTTCGCCATCGACCGCCTGGCCTTCGCCGTGCCCGCGGCGCTGGTCGAGGCGGTGGTGATGCCGCCGGAAAAACTCACCCGCCCCCCCGGCAGCGACGCCGGTCGGCCCGGCATCTTCCGCCACCACGGCGCCGTCTACAGCCTCATCGAACTGGCCGCGCGCCTGGGCCTGGAGGGGGAGCGCCCCGTCGGCCGCCTGCTGCTCAACAGTGAAAACGGCCGCCGCCACGCCCTGCACGTGGACGAGGTGATCGGCCTGGTGCGCCCCGAGCAGGGGCGCTGGGCCATGCTGCCCCCCTACCTGCCGCGCCACACCTTCCCCCGCGGCTTCCTGCACAAGGAGCGCATCTTCCTCTACAGCGAACCGGCCCTGCTGCTGCAACTCCAGGACCATGGGGCACTGCGGCGACATCTGGAGGAGTTGCGAGCGAAGGAGGAACCGGTTGAAGAGCCGGTTGATGAGGTAATTGAGGAGGTCGTGGAGGAGCGGCAAGAGGTGGTGATCGAGGAGCCGCCAAAACCCGAGCCCAAATCGGCCCCAACACCGAAACCGAAGCCAAAACCCCGGCC
>JBFFSW010000006.1:0-16005 GCA_041572195.1 Thiohalomonadaceae bacterium
GTTATCAGAAAAGTTGCTGTGGTTGTGCTACCAGTAAGGCATCAGTCGCGGCCTTCCCCGGCATCTGGCCGACCGTGCAGACGGGGACTGGCACGGATAACGGGTGCTACGGTAACAATAAGGATTGGGTCAAATACGTTCAGCCGTCCCTTGTGTACCTTAAAAAGGCGTGCCCGACGGCCTATGTCTACCCGTTCGATGACGCGACCAGCACCTTCACCTGCAGGAGCACGACCGCGGACACCTGGCCGAACTATCAAATCAGGTTTGAGCCGCTTACCCCCGTTACCTACTAGCGGCTCACTTCACGCTACGCAGGATAACGAACTTGGGGTTTGACGCCACCACCTCGACATTACCGAAGATCTTTTTCAAACTCTGGTGATAACCGAGGTGGCGGTTGGCCACCACCCACAGCTCTCCACCTTTTTTCAACACCCGCTTAGAGTGCCGGAACATGCCCTGGGCGATCCGGTCGCCGACGGCGTGTTGCTGGTGGAAGGGGGGGTTGCAGAGGATGAGCTCGGCGCTGTCGTTATCGAACTCGCTGAGACCATCACCGATGCGGAACTCCGCCTCCCGCTCGGGAAATGCCCGCTGGAAGTTCTCCCTGGCCGAGGCGATCGCCATGAAGGACTCGTCGGCGAAGCTGAGTTTTGCCTCGGGATTTTGCCCGGCGGCGACGATGCCGAGCACGCCGTTGCCGCAGGCCAGGTCGATGATCGCCGTCGGCCCCTCGGTTGCGGGCATGTGCTGGAGCAGGAAGCGGCTGCCGATATCCAGCGACTCACGGGAGAAGAGGTTGGCGTGGTTGCAGAGGGTGTAGTCGCTGTCCTCCAGCTCGTAGCAGCTGGGGTAGGGGGATTCGGGTATCGACAGTGACGGGTCCGGCTCGCAGAAGATGAGGCGGGCCTTTTTTTGCGCCTTCGAGGGGGTGGTCGGGCCGATGAGGCGCGCGAGCAGCTGCCAGGCGGAGGCGGGCATGCCCTTGACCATCCCCGCGGCGATGACGCGGGTCTTGGTGTTGATGTGCGCACGCAGGCGGATCAGCTGATCCTCCAGCAGGGCCAGGGTCTTGGGGATTTTGATCAGTACCAGATCGAACTCGCCTTCCGGCTCGGCCAGGCTGTCCAGCAGTTCCACCGAGCCGATACCGTTGGCCGTCGCGTTAAAGCGCGTCGCCTCGTGGGAGAGCCATGAGTCGGATATGGCGACCGGCTGGTGTGCGTGCAAGGCAACGGCGAGGGCGCCGAAGCCGTCGTTGAGGATTAAGACCCTCGCCCCCTCGCGCGGCAGCCCCTCATCGGCCAGCTGTTCCAACAGGTATTCGTCGGCGGCGTCCCAGGCGCGCAGCGGTTCCCCCTTGCGTCGGGGCAGGCGATGCAATTGGAATTGACCCTGGGGGACATTGAGCGTGGTTTCCATGGGCGCATTTTACCGTTAATCGTATAATGGCGGCTTGTTGAATTCGGAGTCGCCATGAATATACGTATTGGCCACGGCTATGACGTGCACGCCTTTTGTGAGGGGGAACACATCGTCCTCGGTGGGGTGAGCATCCCCCACAGCCACGCCTTCGCCGCCCACTCGGACGGAGCTGTATTGATCCACGCCCTCTGCGATGCCCTGCTCGGCGCAGCCGCGCTGGGGGATATCGGCCGTCACTTCCCCGACACCGCCGCCGAGTTCGAGAATATCGACAGCCGCATCCTGCTGCGCCGGGTGGTGGCCTTGCTTGCGGATAAGGGCTGGCGGCTGGCTAACGCCGACATGACCCTCATCGCCCAGGCGCCCAGGCTCTCCCCGCACATTGAGGCGATGCGCGAGCACCTCGCCGCCGACCTCAACGCCGACATCGGCCAGGTCAACGTCAAGGCCACCACCACCGAGAAGCTGGGCTTCGCCGGACGTCGCGAGGGGATCGCCGCCCACGCGGTGGTGCTGCTGGTGGCCGCCGTATGAGCGCGAACATTCCCGAGAGCTGGATTGATTGGGCCTATGCCTTAGGCGCGCCCGATGTCAGCGGCGTGATGCGCCAGAGCCCCGAAGATTTCTTCGTCGATGAGATCCCCGCCTTCGAGCCCGACGGCGAGGGGCAGCACGTGTTGCTGCACATCGAGAAGCGCAACAGCAACACCGAATGGCTGGCCAAGCGGCTGGCCCGTCACGCCGGGGTGAAGCCCTCGGCGGTGAGTTACGCGGGGTTGAAGGATCGCAACGCGGTAACCCGCCAGTGGTTCTCCATCGACCTGGCCGGGGCGGAGGAGCCCGAGTGGTCCGAGCTGGAGGGGGAGGAGGGCGAAGAGTCGCTGCGCATCCTTCAGGCGGTGCGCCACCGGCGCAAGATCCGTCGCGGTGCCCTGCGTGGCAACCGCTTCCGCCTCCGTATCCGCGAGCTGGATGGCGACATCGACGCCCTGCGTGAGCGGCTGCAAGTCATCGCCGAACAGGGGGTGCCCAACTACTTCGGCGAACAGCGCTTCGGCCACGGCTTCAACAATCTGCAGCGGGCCCAGGGGCTGCTGGCCGGGGAGTTCCGGGTCAAGGACCGCCACAAGCGCGGCCTCTACCTCTCCGCCGCCCGCTCGCTGATCTTCAACCGGGTGCTCTCAAGCAGAGTGGAGCAGGGGAGCTGGAACCGTCTGCTGCCGGGCGAGCGGGTGATGCTCGACGGCTCCGAGCGCCACTTCGAGTACGACGAGGCCGACGCCGAACTGGCCGCGCGCCTTAGCGCCTTCGACATCCACCCCAGCGGCCCGCTGTGGGGTCGCAAGGGCTGGCGTCCGGAGGCGGAGGCGCTGGCGATCGAAGAGCCGATCCTGAGTGAGATGGGCGAGTGGTGCGAGGGGCTGGAGCGGGCCGGGCTGGACTACGCCCGCCGCGCCCTGCGTCTGGCGGTGCGCGAGCTGGAGTGGTCCATCGACGGGGATGTGCTGGAGATCGCCTTCGCCCTCAACGCCGGGGCCTACGCGACCACGGTGTTGAGGGAGCTGATTAGAACTGCCTGATCAGCTGCTGCAGGTCGGTGGCCATGGCGGCCATGTCGGCGGCGGAGCTCTCAATGGTGGCGGCGTTCTCGGAGGTGGTCTCGGAGAGGTGGCGGATGTTGGTGATGCTGCGGCTCACCTCCTCGGCGACACCACTCTGCTCATCCATGGCCACGGCGATCTGGCTGCTCATCTCGGTGATGCTGGAGACCGCCTCGGTGATCTCCTGAAGCGAGGCGGCCGCCTCGTTGGCCTGGGCCACGCTGCCCTGGGCCTTTTCACGGCTCTCCTCCATCACCGCCACCGCCTCACCGGCGGCCGACTGCAGGGTGGCGATCATCGCCTCGATCTCGGTGGTGGAGTGCTGAGTGCGCGAGGCGAGGGTGCGCACCTCGTCGGCGACCACCGCGAAGCCACGTCCCTGCTCGCCAGCACGGGCCGCCTCAATGGCGGCGTTGAGCGCCAGCAGGTTGGTCTGCTCGGCGATCCCCTTGATCACGTCCAGTACCGCGCTGATGTTATTGCTGTCCTGCTGCAGGCGGGCGATGACCGCCGAGGCCTTCTCCACCTCGGCGGCGAGCTGGTCGATGCCGCTGGCGGTGTCGTTCACCACCTGGCGGCCGGAGGCGGCCGCCTGCTGGGCGCGGTCCGCCGCCTCGGTGGTGAGCTGGGTGTGTCCGGCCACCTCCTGCACGCTGGCCGACATCTGGTTAATGGCGGTGGCCACCGAGTCGGTCTCCTGCTGCTGCTGCTGGATGGCGGTGTTGTTCTCCTCGACCACTGCCGCCAGCTTCTGCGCGTTGGTGCTCAGCAGGGTGGTGGAGTCGGAGACCCGGCCGATCACCGCGCCGCGTTCAGACTCCAGCATCTTCAGCGCCAGGCGGATCTGCCCGGCCTCGGTGCGGTCACCGGTGAAGACCATCTGGGTGATGGGGTTGACGGTCACCTCGCGCGCCTCGGCCAGCGCCTTGTCGAAGGGCCTGACCGACAGGTGCATGGCGATACCGGCGATCCACAGGGAGAGGGCGGTGGCGATGCCGGTGGCCATCCAGCCCGCCTCGGTGGCGGCCAGATAGATAAAGGGGGTGAGGGCGCCCAGCAGCGAGAGGAACAGCTTGCTGCGCAGGCGCAGCAGCGGCCAACGCAGCTGCCAGGGGAGCTTGCCCTGGTTGAGCATGGTGTAGATGGCCTCGGCGCGCGCCACGTTCTCGCGGCTGGGCTTGCTGCGCACCGACTGATACTCGACGATGCGGCCCTCGTCCTGGATGGGGGTGACGAAGGCGTCCACCCAGTAGTGGTCACCGTTCTTGCAGCGGTTCTTGACGATGCCCATCCAGGGCTTGCCCTGCTTGATGGTGGCCCAGAGGTCGGCGAAGGCGCCGGGGGGCATGTCAGGGTGACGGACCACGTTGTGGTTCTTGTCCAGCAGCTCCTCGGGCTCGAAGCCGCTGATATCGACGAAGTCCTCGTTGATATAGGTAACGGTGCCCTTGATATTGGTGGTGGAGAGGATGTTGGCCTCGGCGCTGAACTCGCGCTCCACCTGGGTGACCGGTAAATTCTTTTTCATTGTCGTACTTTCTCCAGCGTCCTTGCGTTAGAGCTTGAATTTGCCCACCAGGCCGCGAAGCTGTTCACTGCTGCGGGTGAGGCCGCGGTTGGCCTCGTCGATGCGTTTAGTGCCCTCGGCGGAGTATTCGGCCACCTCGGTGATGCGGTCGATACTCTGGTTGAGATCACCGGAGAGGCGGCTCTGCTGCACCGAGGCGTCGGCGATCTGGCCGTTCATTTCGTTGATGCGCGCCACCGCCGCGGTGATCGCCTGCAGCGAGCCGCCCGCCTCGGAGGCCTGGGTGACGCTGGCCTGGGCGTTCTCCTGGCTCTTGTGCATCACCTTAACCGCCTCACGGGCACCGCTCTGCAGACGCTGGATCATCTCGTTGACCTCACTGGTGGCCTGCTTGGTGCGCGAGGCCAGCGCCCGCACCTCGTCGGCGACCACGGCGAAGCCGCGCCCCTGCTCGCCGGCGCGGGCCGCCTCGATGGCGGCGTTCAGTGCCAGCAGGTTGGTCTGTTCGGAGATCCCCTGAATCACGTCCAGTACCGCGCCGATCGCCTCGCTATCCTGACCCAGGCGGTCGATGACCCCGGCCGCCTGTTCCACCTCGCGGGCGAGGGCGTCGATATCGTCGATGGTACGGCCCACCACGCGACGTCCGCTGTCCGCCTCGCTGTCGGCCTGCTGCGCGGCCTCGGCGGCGTGGTTGGCGTTGTCGGCCACCTCGCGCATGGTGGCGTTCATCTCGGTGATGGCACCGGCCACCTGCTCGGTCTGCTTGAGCTGGTCCTCCACCCCCTGACGGGTGATGTTGATGACGTCGGTGAGCTGGTCCACCGCGTCGGTGATGTCGTTGCTGCTCTGCGCCACCTCGCTGATGGTGCCGCTGAGTACGATGCGAATCGTTTCGGCGCTGTCGGCGATATCGCCCAGTTCGTCGTGGGTCTTGCGCTTGATGGGTTGGGAGAAGTCCCCCTCGGCCAGGCGCCGCAGGTGTTCGGCCAGCTCGCGGGTGGGGGTGAGCACCTGGCGCTGCAAATAGGTGATGAAGACCACGAAGGCGATGAGGATCGCCACCGCCATCAGCCCCAGCCCGGCCATCAGTTCATCGCTATCCAGCTCGGCATCGCGAAAGCCGTAGAGGGCCGCGGCCAGCAGCAAGCCGGTGCCGATGCCGGTGATCAGCAGGATTTTGTTGCGGATACTGCCCATTAACCACTGCATACGATACTCCTCTCGTCATACAGTTGTCGGCCTGACGTCAGGCAACTTTAACAGAATGGCAAGAAAAAGGCCGGAAAGCGCGGCTTTCCGGCCTTTAAACCGAGTTGTTGAGCCTTAAATCTTGAACTGCGCCACCAGGTTCTGCAGCTCGGTGGCCAGATGGGCGAGCTCCTCACTGGCGCGCGAGGTCTGATTCGCGTTCTCGGTGTTCTGCTCGGCCACCTCACTGATGGTGACGATGTTGCGGTTGATCTCATCGGCCACCGCGGACTGCTCCTCGGCGGCGCTGGCGATATGGGCGTTCATATCGTTGATGGAGGCAACCGCGGCGGTGATCGACTGCAGAGTGTCACCGGCGACGGCGGCCTTCTCCACGCCCTCGCGGGCACCGGCCTTGCCAGTCTCCATGGAGGCGACGGCGGCGCGGGCCTCGGCCTGCAGGCGCTCGATCATCTCCTGGATCTCCTGGGTGGAGCTCTGGGTGCGGGAGGCGAGCGAGCGCACCTCGTCGGCGACCACGGCGAAGCCGCGGCCCTGCTCACCGGCGCGGGCGGCCTCGATGGCGGCGTTCAGCGCCAGCAGGTTGGTCTGCTCGGCGATGCCGCGGATCACATCGAGCACGGTGCCGATGTTGTCGGTCTCGCTCTCCAGGCGCTGAATCACCTCGGAGGTGGAGTTCAGCTCGCTGGCCAGGCGGTCGATGCTATCGATGGTGGCCTGTACCACGCTCTTACCGTTGGCCGCCTCGCCGTCGGCGCCGTGGGCCGCCTCGGCGGCACGGGTGGCGCTGGAGGCCACCTCCTGTACGGTAGCGGTCATCTCGTTCATGGCGGTGGCGACCTGCTCGGTCTCGCTGCGCTGAATCTCGATGGCGTTGTTGGTCTCGATGGTGATGGCCGAGAGCTCCTCTGCGGCGGCGGCCAGCTGGCTGGTGGAACCACTCACCTCGCGCATGCTGGTATGCAGCTTCTCCAGCATCTGGTTGAAGGAGGCGGCCATCTCGCCCAGCTCATCCTTGCTGTGGATGTCGATGCGGCGCGAGAGGTCGGAGTTTGCCTCAATGTCGCTGATGGTCTGCACCAGGCGCAGGATGGGCTTGGTGATGCCGGAGGCGAAGATGATGCCGGCGATGACCGCCAGTGCGAACATGGCCACGGCGATGCCGAAGGCCCAGCCGGTGATGCTGGAGGCCAGGGCGTTGACCGCGCGGAAGGCCTCCTCCTCGTCGATCTCGCTCATCAGCGCCCACTTCAGGCCGGGGATGTCCAGCGGGGTGTAGGCGGAGAGTACCGGCACGTCGCGGTAGTCGTTGAAGATGCGGAAGTCGGTGGAGCCGCCCAGGGCCGCGCGGGTGCCCTGGGTGTCGAGCGTCTGCAGGCCGATGTTGGTGCCCTTGGCCATCATGGTGTCGACCAGCTCGCGGGACTCGCCCAGCTCCAGCATCATCTGCTTGTAGCCATCCGGGTCCTCGACCAGGAAGCGGCTGATGCTGCGGGCCTTCTTGTCGGCGCCGACCAGGTAGGTCTCGCCGGAGTCACCCAGGCCCACCTCTTTCCACTTCTCGTTGGAGGTCATGATGGCGTTGATGGAGGCGATGGGCATCTGCAGGATGAGTACGCCCAGGCGCTCGTCACCGTCAAAGATGGGGGCGGCGGCGAAGGAGGCCGGGCCATCGTAGGAGGGGGTGTAGGGGGCAAAGTCGTCGATGGAGACGTTGCCCTTGGTGGCCTGCATACCCTTGCTGAAGGCGCGCGCCAGGCCACTGTTGGACCACACGCCGCTCTTCAGGTTGGTGGCGAAGTCCAGCTCCTTGTAGACGGAGTAGACCACGTCACCGTGAATATTGACGATGAACAGGTCGTAGTAGCCGAAGCGGGTAACGAAATCGTTGTAGAACGGATGGTTCGCCCTGTGAATGTCGTCATAAGCACGGCCCGAGGAGTTGCTCACCAGCTCGTTCTTGGAACCCAGCGGGTTCTGGTTGTTCAGGACCCAGTGGTACTGGAAGTAGACGGCGGGCGGGGTCAGCTTGCCCAGCAGTGTCCGTGCATCCACCTCGCGACCGGAGTTCTGGTTGCGGTACTCAGCGGCGTACTCCTTGGTGTAGTAGCCGGCGAGGGCCTCACGCATGCGCGCGACGCTGGCACCGTCGAGGCCGGCCTCCACCTCGTTGTACTCGTCACTGAACTGACGCACGTTAGCGACCACGGCGGGGAGCTGGGAGAGGTTGGCCAGCTGGCCATAGATGGTCTTGAAGTAATCCTCGACCTGGGTCTTCTTCGATTCACGCAGGGCGATGAGCTGGTTCTGCACCTGCTTTCTCATCGCCTCGCCGCTGGAGTCAACGGCATTGCTGCCGAGCACCAGACTGACAATGGCCACTGGCACCAGGGCCAGCAGGGCCGAGCCCAGGATCATCTTCGATTTGATACGCATCTTCTTCCTCTCGTCATGTTACCGGCCAGTGGCCGGGGTGATGACCCCCTGCTGTGAACGCCTAGGGCTTTCCATAGGTGTCAGTTAATATCTGACGGTTTTTATTGGTTATGCACTAAATCAGCGCGCATTTTACCCACAATGCACCGCTATTACTATCAGACAATATCGGACAAGGAAGTGAAAACTTTATTACGCTTGCTCTGGGCTGGAGCGACGTATCAATAGGTATAGCGCACCCTCACCGCCATCGCGAGCTTGCGCCGGGGTATAGGCGAGCAGGGCGGGGTGCTGGCTGAGCCAGTGCAGGGCGTGGTGGCGCAGCACCCCGCGCCCACCCTCGGAGCCATAGCCCTTGCCGTGGATCAGCAGCAGGCAGCGCTGGCCGCGGGCCTGGGCGGTGTCGATGAAGCGGGCGAGGGCGACTCTTGCCTCCTCCAGGCGCATGCCGTGCAGGTCCAGTATCGCCTCTATCGGAAGGTCGCCGGTGCGCAGTCGGCGTAGCAGTTTGGACTGCAGGCCACCGCGGTGGAAGTGGCTGGGGGGCTCTCCCAGGGGATCGGAGAAGGCCGGGGCGGGTGGCTCCGGCTCACGCTGCGCCGCACGGCGGCGCTGCTCGTGGTCGGGCTTCGCCCTGGCGGTGATGACACGGCCCGGCTGGGGCAGCGGCCGTACATCGGCGGTGGCCTCGCGAAACAGCCGCTGCTCCTCTTCGCTCAGTTCGCTTTTTCGCCCTTTGCCCATGGCCGATAGGATACCACCGTCGCGCCCTCGGCGGCTGTTGCGGTATAGTGTGCCCCGACAGCGACAACAGCCCGATTTTGATGAAGATTCTGATCAGCAATGACGATGGTTACCAGGCCGAGGGGATCCGTACCCTGGCCCGCCAACTCGCATCCATCGCCGAGGTGAGCGTGATCGCCCCCGAGCGTGACCGCAGCGGCGCCAGCAACTCCCTAACCCTCGACGCTCCCATTCGCGCCCGCGAGCATGCCGACGGCGTGGTCTCGGTGGACGGCACCCCCACCGACTGCGTGCATCTGGGGATCACCGGGCTGCTGGAGGAGGAGCCGGATATGGTGGTCTCCGGCATCAACGCCGGGGCCAATCTGGGCGATGACGTGCTCTACTCGGGCACCGTCGCCGCCGCCACCGAGGGACGCTTCCTCGGCCTGCCCGCGGTGGCGGTCTCGCTGGTGGCCCGCGAGGGGCACTCAGTGAGCCACTACGAGAGCGCGGCGCGGGTGGCGGTGTCGGTGGTCAAGCGCCTGCGCAGCCACCCGCTGCCCGCCGATACCATCCTCAACATCAACGTCCCCGACCTGCCCTGGGAGCAACTCAAGGGCTTCGAGGCGACCCGCCTGGGCAACCGCCACAAGTCCGAGCCCATCATCCGCAGCGCCGACCCGCGCGGGCGGCCCATCTACTGGGTGGGCCCGGCCGGTGGCGAGCAGGACGCAGGGCCCGGCACCGACTTTTACGCCCTCGCCAATGACCGGGTCTCGATCACGCCGATTCAGGTGGACCTGACCCGCCACAGCGCTATCGAGGAGCTGGGCGGTTGGCTGCGGGAGCTGGCCGACGGATGAACTCCCAGCACATCGGTATCGGCATGACCTCGCAGCGCACCCGCGAACGTCTGGTGCAGCGCCTGCGCGAGGAGGGGATCCGCGATGAGCGGGTGCTGGATGTGATCCGCCACCTGCCGCGCCATATCTTTATCGACGAGGCGCTCTCCAGCCGCGCCTATGAGGACACCGCGCTGCCCATCGGCGCCGGTCAGACCATCTCCCAGCCCTATATCGTCGCGCGCATGAGCGAGGCGCTGCTGGAGGGCGAGCCGCCGAAGCGGGTGCTGGAGGTGGGCACCGGATCCGGCTACCAGTGCGCGGTGTTGGCCAACCTGGTGGAGAAGGTCTACAGCGTCGAGCGTCTCGCCTCCCTGCTCAACAGGGCCCGCTCGCGGATACAGGAGCTGGGCTTGCGTAACGTCATGCTGCGCCATGGCGACGGCTTCCAGGGCTGGCCGGAGATGGCTCCCTTCGATGCCATCATCGTCACCGCCGCCCCCGCCGAGGTGCCGCAGGCGCTGCTCAACCAGCTGGCCGATGGCGGCCGCCTGGTCATCCCGGTGGGCGGGCGCGGCGCCCAGCAGCTCTATCGCATCACCCGTAACGGTGACGTCTGCCACCAGGAGCTGCTCGACCTGGTCAGCTTCGTACCCATGCTCGACGGCATCAGGGAGTAAGCATGAAACTCTTTTCGCGTCTCTACGAGATGACCATGCGCTGGGCCGAGCACCGCCACGCCCCGCGCATCCTCGCCGGGCTGAGCTTCGCCGAGTCCTCCTTCTTCCCCATCCCCCCGGATGTGATGCTGGCGCCGATGTCGCTGGCCAGCCCCGATAAGGCCTGGCGCTACGCCATGCTCACCACCATCGCCTCGGTGCTCGGCGGCGTGCTCGGTTACCTCATCGGCATGTTCGCCTTCGAGTGGGTGGAGCCGTTGATCGAACAGGCGGGCCACGCCGAGACCTACGCCCAGACCGGCGCCTGGTTCGACCGCTGGGGGCTTTGGGTGATCTTCCTCGCCGGATTCTCGCCCATCCCCTACAAGCTCTTCACCATCAGCGCCGGGGTGGTGGGCATGGCCTTCGCCCCCTTCGTGCTGGCCTCGGCGGTGGGGCGTGGGGCGCGCTTTTTCCTGGTCTCCGGGCTGATGGTGTGGGGCGGCGAGCGCATGCAGCGCATCCTTCGTGACTACATCGACCGGGTCGGCTGGGTGCTGCTGCTGCTGGCGGTGCTGGCCTACGTCACCCTCAATAACGGCCCCCAGGGATAGCCTGAAATGAGGCGGATCGGGCTGCTCACCCTGCTGCTATCGCTGCTGCTGGGTGGCTGCGGCAGTTTCCGCCCCCCGGCCGATCGCGAGGTGCTGCTGGAGTACCGGGTCAAGCCCGGCGACACCCTCTACGCCATCGCCTGGCGCTACGGTTACGACTACCGCGAACTGGCCGCCTGGAACCGCATCAAGCCCCCGTACCATATCTATGTCGGCCAGAAGCTGAAGATCATCGCCCCTTTCAAGAGCGAACCGCGCAAGCCGCGTCAGGTGGCCTCCGTGCCGCGCAACCCGCAGCCCCCCGCTACGCCGAGGCCGGCGGTGAAAAAGCCGGTTACCGCGGCGCCGCCCAAGCCACCCCTTGAAAAACCGCCGACGCGCACCGATACCGGAGCTATAGCGTGGCGTTGGCCCATCAAGGGCAGGTTGGTCCACCGCTTCAACCCGAGCGAGGGGCGAAAGGGGGTGGATATCGGCGGCAAGCGAGGTCAAGAGGTGCTGGCCGCCGCCTCCGGGGTGGTTGTTTACAGTGGTGAGGGGCTCATCGGTTACGGTAAGCTGGTCATTATCAAGCACAACGACACCTATTTGAGTGCCTACGGCCACAACAGCCTGCTGCTGGTCAAGGAGGGCCAGGAGGTCAGGCAGGGAATGCGTATCGCCGAGCTGGGTGGCACGCGCAAGGAGGGGAGCATCCTCCACTTCGAAATCCGCCGGGACGGCAAACCCATCGACCCGATGCGTTTCCTGCCCGGCCCCTGACTGGCGATGAGCCAAAGGGCGGTGTTATGTCGGATGAGGAGCAGCTGAACGGGCCGGATGAGGTATCCGAGGATGAGACGAGCTTTGCCCCGGGCAAGGTTCCGGACAGGGAGCTGGACGCCACCCGTCTCTACCTGAGTGAGATCGGCTTCTCGCCGCTGCTCACCGCCGATGAGGAGAAGCACTACGCCCGCCTGGCGTTGAAGGGCGATGAGTCGGCGCGCAAGCGCATGATCGAGTGCAACCTGCGTCTGGTGGTGAAGATCGCCCGCCGCTATCTCAACCGCGGCCTGGCCCTGCTGGACCTGATCGAGGAGGGCAACCTCGGTCTCATCCGCGCGGTGGAGAAGTTCGACCCCGAGCGCGGCTTCCGTTTCTCCACCTACGCCACCTGGTGGATCCGCCAGACCATCGAGCGGGCGCTGATGAACCAGACCCGAACCATCCGCCTGCCCATCCACGTGGTCAAGGAGATCAACGTCTACCTGCGCGCCGCCCGCGAACTGACCCAGAAGCTCGACCACGAGCCCAGCGCCGAGGAGATCGCCGAGATGCTGGACAAGCCCATCGAGGAGGTCAAGCGCATGCTCGGCCTCAACGAGCGGGTGACCTCGGTGGACGTGCCGCTGGGGCGTGAGGGGGAGAAGACTGTCCTCGACGCCATCCCCGACGAGAACAACGTCGACCCGCTGGATATCCTCCAGGACGATGACATCCGCGAGCATATCGACCTCTGGCTTAATGAACTCACCGACAAGCAGCGCGAGGTGGTGGAGCGGCGCTTTGGCCTGCACGGTTACGACATCGCTACCCTGGAGCAGGTGGGGGAGGAGATCGGCGTCACCCGTGAGCGGGTGCGGCAGATCCAGATCGAGGCGCTGCGCCGCCTGCGTCAGATCATGGAGAGCGAGGGCTACTCCGGCGAGGCGATCTAGAGGATGATCCCCGCCGCCACCCGGCGCCCCTCGCCGAGGAGGATGTTGTAGGTGCGGCAGGCGGCCCCCGAGTCCATCACCTCGACGCCGATACCGGCGGCGTAGAGCGGCGCCAGCAGCGCCGGGGCGGGGAAGCGCTGGCGCTCGCCGGTGCCGAGGATCACCAGCTCCGGCTCCAGCTCCAGCAACATCGCCAGCTGTGCCTCATCCAGCCCCTCGAAGCCCCCCGGCGCCCAGTCGCGGCGCAGCTCACCGGCGCCGATCAGGAAGGGGGTGCTGAGGCTTAGCTCCTGCAGCGAGCCGGTGGTGGTGAGCACCACCTCGCCGGGGGTGTAACGCTGGATGGCGTAGCCGTTGAACTCGGTGTCCTGGGTAAATTTCATGCGTGGGGCTTCATTGACAGTCGGTGGCGACGGGCAGTAATGTTAGCAGTTTTACCGTGGACGCCGCCCGGGAACACCGACTTGATAGAAGATTTCCAGAGAATCAAACGCTTACCGCCCTATGTCTTTGCCATCGTCAATGACCTGAAGGCCAAGGCGCGGGCCCGTGGCGAGGATATCATCGATTTCGGCATGGGCAACCCGGATCAGCCCACCCCCAGTCACATCGTCGACAAGCTGGTGGAGGCGGCCCAGCGCCCCGATACCCACCGTTACTCCATGTCCAAGGGGATCCCGCGCCTGCGCCGGGCGATCTGTAACTGGTACAGGGATAAGTTCGCGGTCGAGCTGGACCCGGAGAGCGAGGCGATTGTCACCATCGGCTCCAAGGAGGGGCTGGCCCACCTGGCGCTGGCCACCACCGGCCCCGGCGACGCGGTGCTGGTGCCCAACCCGGCCTATCCCATCCACCCCTATGGCTTCGTCATCTCCGGGGCCGACATCCGCCATGTGCCGATGACCCCGGACCGCGACTTCTTCGCGGAGCTGGAGAAGGCGATCCGCGATACCTGGCCGAAACCGAAATTCCTGGTGCTCAACTTCCCCGGCAACCCCACCGCCCAGTGCGTGGAGCTGGAGTTCTTCGAGAAGGTGGTGGCCATCGCCAAAGAGCACGGCATTTGGGTGATCCACGACCTGGCCTACGCCGAGATCGCCTTTGATGGCTACCAGGCGCCCTCGATCATGCAGGTGGAGGGGGCCAAGGAGGTCGCGGTGGAGTTCTAGTCCCTCTCCAAGAGCTACAACATGCCCGGCTGGCGGGTCGGCTTCATGGTCGGCAACCCCACCCTGGTCGGCGCCCTGGCGCGGATGAAGTCCTACCTGGACTACGGCATGTTCACCCCCATCCAGGTGGCCGCCATCGCCGCCCTGGAGGGGCCGCAGGATTGCGTGCGCGAGATCAGCGACATGTACCAGAGCCGCCGCGACGTGCTTTGCGACGGCCTCAACGCCATGGGCTGGGCGGTGGAGAAGCCCAAGGCGACCATGTTCGTCTGGGCCAAGATCCCCGAGCCCTATCTTCACCTTGGTTCGCTGGAGTTCTCCAAGAAGCTACTGGAGGAGGCCAGGGTGGCGGTCTCCCCCGGCATCGGCTTCGGTGACTATGGCGACGACCACGTGCGCTTCGGCCTGATCGAGAACGAACAGCGCACCCGTCAGGCGCTGCGCGGCATACGCGAGATGCTGCGCAAGGACGGCCACGCGTGAAACCCGAACAACCCGACATCGAGAACAACCCCTTGCTCAACCCCGTCAATAAATCCTCCAAGCTGACCAACGTCTGCTACGACATCCGTGGTCCGGTGATGGAGCGCGCCCGGCAGATGGAGGAGGAGGGGCAGCGCATCATCAAGCTCAACATCGGCAACCCGGCCCCCTTCGGCTTCGAGGCCCCCGAGGAGATCATGCAGGACGTGATCCACAACCTCGCCGCCGCCTCGGGCTACTCCGACTCCAAGGGGCTGTTCGCCGCGCGCAAGGCGGTGATGCACTACACCCAGGCCAAGGGCATCGCCGACGTGCGCATGGAGGACATCTACATCGGCAATGGCGTCTCCGAGCTGATCGTTATGGCCATGCAGGCGCTGCTCAACGACGGTGACGAGGTGCTGGTGCCCGCCCCCGACTACCCGCTGTGGACCGCCGCCGTGGCCCTGGCGGGGGGCAAGCCGCACCACTACATTTGCGACGAGCAGGCGGGCTGGTTCCCGGATATCGACGACATCCGCTCCAAGATCAACCGCCGCACCCGCGCTATCGTCCTCATCAACCCCAACAACCCCACCGGGGCGGTCTATCCGAAGGAGTTGCTGGAGGAGATCATCGAGGTGGCGCGTGAGCACCAGCTGATCATCTATGCCGATGAGATCTACGACAAGGTGCTGTTCGATGGCGCCGAGCACACCTCCATCGCCTCGCTGGCCGACGACGTGTTGTTCGTGACTTTTAATGGCCTGTCCAAGAACTACCGCGCCGCCGGTTATCGTGCCGGCTGGCTGATCGTCTCCGGCGACAAGCGCCACGCCCAGGACTACATCGAGGGGCTGACCATGCTCGCCTCCATGCGCCTGTGCTCCAACGTCCCGGCGCAGTTCGCCATCCAGACCGCCCTCGGCGGCTACCAGAGCATCAATGACCTGGTGAAGCCGGGCGGGCGTCTCTATCGCCAGCGCGAATACGCCCACGCCATGCTGGAGCAGATGCCGGGGGTGAGCTGCGTCAAACCCCAGGGCGCCATGTATCTGTTCCCGCGCCTGGACCCGAAGATGTTCCCCATCGCCGATGATCGCCAGTTCATCCTCGAACTGCTGGAGCAGGAACGGGTACTGGCGGTGCAGGGCTCGGGCTTCAATTGGGTCGCCCCGGACCACTTCCGCATCGTCTTCCTGCCCAACATGGATGACCTGGAGGAGGCGATGAGCCGCCTGGGCCGCTTCCTCGACAACTATCGCCGCCGCCACGGCCGATAGGGTAGAATTCGCCCACTGATTTTTTGGACTGAGAGATTATGGAACCTGTGAAAGTCGGCCTGCTGGGCCTGGGAACCGTCGGCGGTGGCACCGTCAACGTGCTCAAGCGCAACGCCGAGGAGATCGCCCGTCGCGCAGGTCGCGGCATCGTCGTCACCCACGCCGCGGCCCGTGATATCAACAAGCCGCGCATCTGCGACACCACCGATATCGAGCTGACTACCGATCCGAACGAGGTGGTGAGCAACCCGGAGATCGACGTGGTGGTCGAGCTGATCGGCGGTGACGGCCTTGCCCATGAGATGGTGATGAAGGCGATCGCCAACGGCAAACATGTGGTCACCGCCA
>JBFFSW010000007.1:0-14939 GCA_041572195.1 Thiohalomonadaceae bacterium
CTCTTCTTCGCTCACATCGACGTATCCACGCACCTGCTCCAGGTCGCGGGCCATCATCGCCAGCGGCTTGCGCGGCCGCCGTTTGCGCCGCCGCAGTTCGGCCACCGCCTCTGGGTTGCCCGCGTCGCAGGCGAGGTGAAAGCCACCGATCCCCTTAATGGCGAGGATGCCGCCATCGCGGATCAGCGCTACCGCCTCATCAATATCGCCCAACAGCCGCGGTCCACAATCGGGACAGGCGATGGTCTGGGCGTGGTGACGGCGGTCACTCGGATTTTCATACTCGGCGGCACACTCGGGGCAGAGGGGAAACTCCGCCATGGCGGTACGCGGCCGGTCAAAGGGCAGACTATCGATGATGGAGAAACGCGGACCGCAGTGAGCACAGCTGGTGAAGGGATAGCCGTGGCGCCGCCCCAGCCCCGCCACCTCGGCCCGGCACTCGGGGCAGCTGGCAAGGTCGGGGGCGATGCCGGAGAGCCCGGGCACACCCGGCGTACTGTCGATGATGTGGAAGCCCTTTATGCCCTCGGCGGGGACGACCATCTCATCGATGGCATCAATCAGGAACGTGGCGCGGAGCCGTTCGCTCAGCGAACCCTGCTCCAGGTGGATCAACACCGACCCGCCCTCATTGCGCACCCAACCACTCAAGCCCAGCTCCACGGCCAGAGCGTGCACAAAGGGGCGAAAGCCCACCCCCTGCACCCGGCCGCTGATGCGTAGTCGACTTGCCACCTAACAAATCCGCGGCAGCGGCTCACCGTGCGGCGGCTCCAGCCAGCGCTCGGCGCCGAGGCGAGTGCGCAGGGCGACCCGCCCCGGATCATCACCAACCACCTCGCCGATAATGGCCGCCTGCTCGCCCAGCGGATGAGCGCGCATCGCCGCCAGCAATCCATCCGCCGACTCGGGCTCGCAGATGGCGATGAGCCGCCCCTCGTTGGCGACCTGCAGCGGCTCCAGCCCCAACAGCTCACAGGCGGCGGCCACCTCGGTGCGTAGCGGCACTAAAGCTTCGTCGATGCGCATACCGACGCCGGACTGCGCCGCCATCTCGTTGAGGGCGGCGGCCACCCCGCCGCGGGTGGGGTCGCGCAGGCAATGGAGTCGGTCGGGATTGTCCAGTCCCGCGAGCATCACCTCGACCAGGCCGTTCAGTGCGGCACTGTCGGAGCGCAGCTCACCGCCCAGGGCCAGGCCTTCGCGGGCGGCCAACACCGCCACCCCGTGCTCGGCGATGGGGCCGCTGATGAGGATCCGATCCCCCGCTCGTGCACGGGAGCCGGAGATGTTGATCCCCTCCCCCAGCACGCCGACCCCGGTGGTGGTGATGTAAACCCCGTCGCCCTTGCCGCGCGGCACCACCTTGGTGTCGCCAGTGACGATGCTCACCCCCGCCTCGCGGGCGGCGCGGGCCATGCTCTCGACGATGACCCGCAGCGCCTCCAGGGAGAAGCCCTCTTCCAGAATAAAGGCGGCGGAGAGGTAGAGCGGGCGGGCACCGGACATGGCCACGTCATTGACCGTGCCGTGCACCGACAACGCGCCGATATCGCCACCGGGGAAGGTCAGTGGGGTGATGACATGGGCGTCGGTACTCATCACCATCCGCCCGGCAGGCACCTCGAAGGCGGCGAAGTCATCCCCGGCATTGAGCAGCGGGTTATCAAAGGCCTGGCGGAACAGCTCGTCGATGAGCCGCCCCATGGCCCGCCCACCGGCGCCGTGGGCCGCCTCCACCCGGCTCACGGGCCGTAGCTCCAGGCGGCGGCACAGGCCCCCTCGGAGGAGACCATGCAGGCCCCCAGCGGGGTCTCCGGGGTGCAGCCATGGCCAAAGAGGCGGCACTCATGGGGCTGTTTCCGGCCGCGCAGGATGGCCGGGCACTCGCAGCTGTTGGGCTCGCGGGACTCGAAGCTGGGGATGTCAAAACGGCGCTCGGCGTCGAACTCGGCATACTCCTCGCGCAGCCTGAGGGCACTGCCGGGCAACCAGCCCAGGCCACGCCACTCGAAGGTTTCTCTCAGCTCGAACACCTCATCCACCAGCGCCTGGGCACGGCGGTTGCCCTGCTCGTCCACCACCCGGGTGTACTGATTCTCCACCTCGGCGCAAGCGGCGTTGAGCTGACGGATCGCCATCAGCGTCGCCTGCATCACATCCAGTGGCTCGAAACCGGCGATGACGATGGGCGTACGAAAACGCTCGACGATGGGACGGTAGGGGGCGACGCCGATGATGGCGCTGACGTGGGAGGGGCCGAGGATGGCGTCGATGGCGCTGTCCTCATCATCCAGAATGGCCGTCATCGCCGCCGGGGTGAGCACGTGGTTGCAGAGGATGGAGAGGTTGCTCAGCCCCTGCGCCTGCGCCTGCTTCACCAGCACCGCGGTGGGCGGGGTGGTGGTCTCGAAGCCGATGGCGATGAACACCACCTCCCGCTCGGGATTGTCGCGGGCAATGCTCAGCACCTCTTCCGGTGAATAGAGCGTACGCACGTCACGACACTGACCCAGCGCTCGGCGACTCGCTCCAGGCACCCGCAATAAATCCGCGTAGCTACAGAGGATGGCGCCGTGGGTCTCGGCCAGGTGGATGGCGGCATCGATGCGCGCGCCGGGCAACACGCAGACCGGGCAGCCGGGACCGTGGATGTAGCGCACGTTCTCCGGCAACAGCCGTTGCACCCCATGGCGCTGGATGGCGTGGGTGTGGCCGCCGCAGAACTCCATGATGCGATAGTCGCGCCCCGGCTCCACCTCGGCGGCGATGGCGGCGGCCAGCCCCTGGGCCAGGGCCGGGTCGCGGAATTCGTCGATGAATTTAAGACCGCTCATGGCTCCAGCATCCCCGCCTCGGCGAACAGCGCCAGGGTGCGTCGCGCCTCCTCCGGGTCGATGGTATTGATGGCGAAGCCGACGTGTATCAGCAGATAGTCACCCACCTTAACGCCCTCCACCAACGCCAGAGAGACGCTACGTTCGAGCCCGCCCAGCTCGACCCGGGCGTTTGCCCCGCCCTCCTCGACGGCGATGACCCGCGCCGGGACCGCCAGACACATGGCTCAGGCCCGCCCTCGTTGCAGCCACTGTATCCACTCATCCATCCCCTCGCCGCTGCGTGCCGAGAGCGAAATAATCCCGATATCGGGGTTGATGCGCCGGGCGTAGGCCATGCAGGCCTGCACATCAAAATCGAGATACGGCAGCAGGTCGGTCTTGTTGAGCAACATCAGATCGGCGGCGTAGAACATATCAGGGTACTTGAGCGGCTTGTCCTCCCCCTCGGTGACCGAGAGGATCACCACCTTGTGCGCCTCGCCCAGGTCGAAGGCGGCGGGACAGACCAAGTTGCCGACGTTCTCGATAAAGAGGATGCCGCCCGCCTCCAGGGTCAGTTCATCCAGGGCGTGGCCGACCAGGTGGCCGTCCAGGTGACACCCCTTGCCGGTGTTCACCTGCACCGCCTGCACACCGGTCTCGCGGATACGCGCGGCGTCGTTGTCGGTCTGCTGGTCCCCCTCGATCACCGCCAGCGGCAGCTCGCCCCTGAGGCGCCCAATGGTGGCGGTCAGCAGGCTGGTCTTGCCCGAGCCAGGGCTGGAGACGAGATTGAGGGCCAGGGTGTTCAGCGCGGCGAGGCGGGCACGGTTGGCGGCGGCGTGCTGGTTATTCTCGGCGAGGATGTCCCGCTCGATGCGCACCAGTCGGGTGGTGTCCAGGCGCGGCACCCGGCCATCGATACGTCGCTCACCCTCGCCACAGCCACAGACACCACACATCAGCTCACCTCCAGGTCGATGATCCGCATCTCGTTGCCCTCGCCCGGCTCGATCGCCAGGCTCGCCCCCTCGGCCAGGCCGCCACGGCCGGCGACCTCGAAACTGAAACGCAGGGCCCGCTCATCCACCGCCGCCATCGGCCCGATGCGCAGGCGCACGCGCAGCACCCGCTCAAAGCCCTCATCAACGGCACTGCGCTCCAGGGTGCGCAGGATGCCGCGACAGAGCGACAGTTCATGCACTCAGCGCCGCGCCTCGCGCATCAGCCGCTTCATCTCCCGCACCGACTCCTGCAGGCCGCTGAAGACCGCACGGGCGATGATGGCGTGACCGATGTTGAGCTCGCGGATCGCCTCCATGTAGGCGATGGGGCCGACGTTGTGATAGTGCAGGCCGTGACCGGCGTTGACGTGCAGCCCCTCGCCGTCGGCGAAGGCCACCGCCTCGCCGATGCGCTCCAACTCGGCCAGCTGCGCCTCGGGACTTTCGGCATCGGCGTAGTGCCCGGTGTGGATCTCGATCACCGGTGCACCGCACTCCAGGGCCGCCTCGATCTGCGCCTGCTCGGCGTCGATGAAGAGCGAGACCCGCACCCCGGCGTCGGCCAGGCGGGCGCAGGCGTCCTTGATTTTGTCCTTCTGTCCGAGCACGTCCAGGCCGCCCTCGGTGGTCAGCTCCTCGCGCCGCTCCGGCACCAGGCAGCAGTCGGCGGGCTGGATGCGGGTGGCGATGGCGATCATCTCCTCGGTCACCGCCATCTCCAGATTCATGCGGGTCTGCAGGATATCCTTGAGCATCTCCACATCGCGGTCCTGGATGTGGCGACGGTCCTCACGCAGGTGCAGGGTGATGGCATCGGCCCCCGCCTGCTCCGCCTCGATGGCAGCCTGAATGGGGTCGGGGTAGCGGGTGCCGCGCGCCTGACGCAGGGTGGCGACGTGGTCGATGTTGACCCCCAACAGGATATCGTGTGTATGGCTCACGCTTGCTCCTCGTTATGGCGTTGACCGCCCCCGGCGAAGGGGGAGCGGCGAAATAATTCTCGACTGGCCAGCGGCTTCTCGCCCAGATAGAGGCGCAGGGCGGCGCGCATCAGCCGTTTACAATCATTCAGTACCGTGGCGTCACGGCGATCGGCCTCGGCGCCGCGTCCACCCAGGGCCAACAGACTGCGACCGGCGATGCGCAGGCATTGCCCATCGACGGCGGGCAGTGGGCCGTGCTCCAGGTGGTAGCAGTAGTCACACCCCGACTCGATGGCCGCCCCCTGGGCGTCCTCCAGCAGCATCAGGCCGTAGCCCAGCTCGCTCAGCAGTTCGCGCTCGAACAGCCGCAGGGCCCACTCGGCATCGTCGCCATCGGCCAATTGTTGCAGCGCCAGGCGGTAGACGGCAAACAGTTGCGGATGGGGCTCGTGGCGTTGCAGCAGGCGGGTCAGCAGTTCGTTGAGGTAGAAGCCACTGTAGAGGGTGCCGCCACTGAGGGGGATGGGTGTCCCATCCGCCTCCACCGAGGTAAGGGTAGCCAGCTCGCCGCGACCGCTCCAGGAGAGCAGCAACGGGCTGAAGGGCTGCAACAGCGCGGCCCGACGAGAGCGCCCGGAGGCGGCGCCGCGGGCCACCAGCCCCACCCGCCCGTACTCCGGGCTGAAGGCCTCGACCAGCAGGCTGGTGTCACGGTAGGGGCGACGGTGAAGAACGAAACCTGGAGCCAGCTGGACCTTGTGCGGGGCGCTCATGGGCAGCGCGAATTACTCGTCGCGATAGCCCAGGCTCTGGAGGATGCGGGCATCATCGGACCACCCCTCCTTCACCTTGACCCACAGCTGCAGGAACACCTTGGCGCCGAACAGCCGCTCCATGTCCTCGCGCGCCTGCTTGCCGATAGCCTTGAGCCCCTCACCGTTCTTGCCGATGACGATGCGTTTCTGGCTCTGGCGCTCCACCCAGATGAGGGCGGCGATGCGCAGCATCTCGCCCTCCTTCTCCTTCTTCAGCGGCTCGCTCTTGAACTGCTCGATCTCCACGGTGGTGGCGTAGGGCAGCTCCTGACCGAGGGTGCGCATCAGCTTCTCACGCACGATCTCGGCGGCCAGGAAGCGCTCGCTGCGATCGGTGATCTGATCCTCTGAGAAGATCGGCGGCATCGTCGGCAGGCGCTCGCGGATCACCTCCTCCAGCGCATCGAGGTTGTCGCGCCGCAGCGCCGCCACCGGCACCACCGCATCGAAGGCCATGCGCGCCGAGACCTCCTCGATGAAGGGCAGCAGCTCGCCCTTGTCCTTGAGCAGGTCGACCTTGTTGGCCACCAGCACCACCGGCAGATTCAGCCCCTTGAGCTTCTCCAGGACGTTCTCGTCCTCCTCGGTCCAGCGCCCCGCCTCGATCACGAACAGCACCAGGTCCACGTCCTGCAGGCTGGAGCCGGCGGCGCGGTTCATGTAGCGGTTCATCGCCTGTTTGGCCTTCAGGTGAATGCCGGGGGTGTCGACGAAGATCACCTGGTAATCCTCGGCGCTGTGGATGCCGAGGATACGGTGACGGGTGGTCTGCGGCTTACGCGAGGTGATGCTGATCTTCTGACCCAGGATGTGGTTCATCAGGGTCGACTTGCCCACGTTGGGGCGGCCGACGATGGCGGTGAAACCGCAACGGAAATCGTCGTTGATATTCATGCTTCCAACTCCTTAAGCAGCAGCGCGGCGGCGGCCTGCTCGGCCTTGCGACGGGAGGTGCCCTCGCCCCTGCTCTCGGCCAGCCCCTCAATGCGGCAGCTGACCACGAAATGTTTGGCGTGCGCCTCGCCACTCTCCTCCTCCACGGAGTAGACCGGCAAATCGCGGCGGCGTGCCTGCAGATACTCCTGCAGGCGGGTCTTGGGATCCTTGAGGGCGGCCTGCGGTGAGGTGTCGTCGAGGCGCTGCTCGAACAGGTCGAGGATCAGCCCGCGCACCCGCTCGATGTCACTGTCCAGCAAGACCGCACCGAGCACCGCCTCGAAGGCATCGGCGAGGATGGAGTCGCGACGACGACCACCGCTCTTGAGCTCACCGGGACCGAGGTTGAGATAGGCACCCAGCTCCAGCTCACGCGCCAGTTCGGCCAGGGTCACCCCCTTGACCAGGGAGGCGCGCAGGCGGCTCAGGCCACCCTCGTCGGCCTCGGGAAAGCGCCGGTAGAGCTCGGCGGCGATGACGTAGCTGAGGATGGAGTCGCCGAGAAATTCCAGACGCTCGTTGTTGCGGCTGCCAGTGCTGCGGTGGCTGAGCGCGGTCTCCAGCAACTCCGGGTCGGAGAAGCGGTAGCCGAGGTTGTCGCACAGCCTGTCCAGCGGGGCTCTCAACGGCTGCGGGCCTTCGAGGAGTAGGAGAAGGAGACGACGAAATCGATGTTGTACATGAACGGCACGCGCGACTCATAGTCGACATCGACCAGGTAAAAACTCCCATCACGGGTGATCTTGACATCATCACGGGTCAGGAAGCCGATGTTGTTAATCGCGAAGCGCTTATCGAGACGGCTACGCACATCGTTGACACCGGTGAAAACGTCGGCGTCCTTCTCCAACGACTCCACCGCCGAGCCGATGCTCATGGCATCCATATAGACGGGAAACAGCCTCAGGGCGGCCAGTACGATGATGGACATCAGGCCCAAAATGGCAAGCCAACCGATGCCGGTCATGCCGCGCTGTCTTTTCATTATCTTCATCTTGCTTCCCCCTCTCCCTTGATTATTAATGGATACGGTCACCGATGCGGCCCCACTCGATCCAGTCGGCCACCGGTCCGTTACTATCCCAGTTCATCCAGATCATGAAGGCCTTGCCCACCAGGTTGGCCTCCGGCACCGTGCCCCAGAAGCGGCTGTCGCGGCTGTTGTCACGATTGTCGCCCATGACGAAGTACTCCCCCTCGGGCACGGTGAACTCGAAATTGCGGTCCGGACGCTCGCTGACGATGAGGATATCGTGGGCCACGCCGACCAGATCCTCGTGGCGGATGACCGCGCCGTTCATCGCCGCGTTGGCGCCATCGCCCAGGTAGGTACCCCTGGGCTGCTGGCGCGCCGGTTCGCCGTTGATGAAGAGGGTCTTGTTGATGTAGGCCACGTGGTCGCCGGGCACGCCCACCACCCGCTTGATGTAATCCACCCGGGGGTTCTCCGGGTAGCGGAAGACCACCGCGTCGCCGCGCTGGGGCTCGCCCAATTCGAGGATCTTGGTGTGCGCCACCGGCAGGCGCAGGCCGTAGGCGAACTTGTTGACCAGAATAAAATCGCCAACCAGCAGGGTCGGCATCATCGAACCGGAGGGGATGCGGAAGGGCTCGACCACGAAGCTGCGCAGCAGCAGCACGATGAGGATGATGGGGAAAAAGGAGCGGGCGTACTCCACCGCCAACGGCTCCTTGGCCTCGGCCTCACGTTTGGGCGCCCAGAGCAGTCGGTCCAGGCCCCAGATGAGACCGCTGACGAAGGTAGCGAGCACCAGTATCGTGGGAAAATCCATGAACTATTTATCCTTTCCGACATGCAGCACGGCGAGGAAGGCCTCCTGCGGCACCTCCACCGAACCGACCTGCTTCATGCGTTTCTTACCCGCCTTCTGCTTCTCCAGCAGCTTGCGTTTACGGCTGACGTCACCGCCGTAGCACTTGGCGGTGACGTTCTTGCGCAGCGCCTTGACCGTGGTGCGGGCGATGACGTTGTTGCCGATGGCCGCCTGGATGGCGACATCGAACATCTGCCGCGGGATCAGCTCGCGCATCTTCTCGGCCAGCTCGCGACCGCGATACTGGGACTGCTCACGGTGAACGATGAGCGCCAGGGCGTCCACCTTCTCGCCGTTGATGAGCACGTCCAGGCGCACCAGGTCGGCGGCCTGGAAGCGCTCGAACTGGTAGTCCAGCGAGGCGTAGCCGCGGGAGACCGACTTGAGGCGATCGAAGAAGTCCAGCACCACCTCGTTCATCGGCATCTCGTAGCTGAGCTGCACCTGATTGCCTGCGTAGTGCAGGCGGGTCTGCACCCCGCGCTTCTCCACGCAGAGGGTGATGACGTTACCCAGGTACTCCTGCGGCACCAGGATGTTGGCGGTGATGATGGGCTCGCGGATCTCGGCGATGTGGTTGACCGCGGGCAGCTTGGAAGGGTTGTCCACCTCGATCACCTCGCCCTTGGTGGTCTCCACCTGGTAGACCACGGTGGGGGCGGTGGTGATCAGGTCCAGGTCGTACTCGCGCTCCAGGCGCTCCTGGATGATCTCCATGTGCAGCATGCCGAGGAAGCCGCAGCGAAAGCCAAAGCCCAGGGCGGTGGAAGTCTCCGGCTCGTAGAACAGCGCGGCGTCGTTGAGGCGCAGCTTGGCGAGAGCGTCGCGCAGGTCCTCGTAATCCTCGGCGCTGACCGGGAAGAGCCCGGCGAAGACCCGTGGCTGCACCTGCTGGAAGCCCGGCAGCGGCTCGGTCGCGGGACGGTCGGCGCCGGTGATGGTGTCGCCCACCGGGGCGCCGTCGATCTCCTTGATACCGGCGATGATGAAGCCCACCTCGCCCGCCTGCAGCATATCCTTGTCCACCATCTTGGGGGTGAAGATGCCGACCCGGTCGGTCTGGTGGGAGCGGCCGTTGGACATGGTGATGAACTTCTGGCGCTTGCGCAGGGTGCCCTCGACCACCCGCACCAGCGAGACCACGCCCAGATAGTTGTCGAACCAGGAGTCGATGATCAGCGCCTTGAGCGGACCGTCGCGATCCCCCTCGGGCGGCGGGATGCGCTTGACCAGCGCCTCCAGCACCCCCTCGACGCCGAGGCCGGTCTTGGCGCTGGCCTGGGGCGCATCCACCGCCTCGATGCCGATGATGTCCTCGATCTCCTCGCTCACCCGGTCCGGGTCGGCGGCGGGCAGGTCGATCTTGTTGAGCACCGGCATCACCTCCAGCCCCTGCTCAAGGGCGGTGTAGCAGTTGGCCACCGACTGCGCTTCCACGCCCTGGGAGGCGTCCACCACCAGCAGCGCCCCCTCGCAGGCGGCCAGCGAGCGCGAGACCTCGTAGGAGAAGTCCACGTGACCAGGGGTGTCGATGAAGTTGAGCTGGTAGGTCTCACCATCCTCGGCGGTGTAGTCGAGGGTGACGCTCTGCGCCTTGATGGTGATGCCGCGCTCACGCTCCAGGTCCATGGAGTCGAGCACCTGGGCCTCCATCTCGCGCTCGCTCAGGCCGCCGCAGATCTGGATGAAACGGTCCGCCAGGGTCGATTTGCCGTGGTCGATATGGGCGATGATGGAGAAGTTACGGATATGCTTGAGGTCAGTCACGGTACGGGGTTCCGGGGAAAGGGCGAATTCTACCGGAGATCAGGTGCTTGCGAAATAGGCGCGAAGCGCCTCGGGGTCGAGGAAGAAGTGACTGATCTCCCCCCTCTCCCCCTCCAGCACCGGTACCCGCTGGCCGTGGGCCGCCACCCACTCGGGGCGGGCGTCCACATCGCGCAGCTCCAGCTCGAAACCCAGCTCCTCGCGCAGCGGGGCGATCTCCTCCTGCATCACCTCGCAGAGACCGCAATCGACCCGGTAGTAGAGCCTGAGTCGCTCCATCACTCCCCGTCGAGGCGCATCGCCAGGAACATGGGGGCATCACCGCGCAGCACCAGCAGCGGCAGCGGGCGGCCGGTGGGCAGACCCTTCACCAGCTCGCGGAACTGGGCCAGGTCCTCCACCTCGCGCCCGGCCAGCTTGAGGAGCACATCCCCGGGACGCAACCCGGCGCGGGCCCCCGGCCCCTCCTCCACGTCGGTGATCAGCAGGCCGCCCTTCTCCAGCCCCAGTTGCTCACGCTGCTCGGCGCTCAGCTCGCCGAGCTTGAGGCCGACCCGCGGCACAGAGCCGCGGGCGCTCTCGCCGGAGCCCGCCTGACGCAGCTCCTCCTCCTCGGGCAGCTCGCCGATCACCACCTTGAGGTGACGACGACGGCCATCGCGCAGCACCACCATGCTGGAGGGCTTGCCCACCGGCGCCCGTCCCACCTGCGGCGGCAGGTCAGAGGAGTAGATGATGGGACGACCGTTGAACTCGATGACGATATCGCCCACCTCGATGCCCGCCTCGGCGGCCGGGGAATCATCCAGCACCTTGGCCACCAGGGCGCCGGAGGGGCGCTCCATGCCGAAGGACTCGGCCAGCTCGCGGGTGACATCCTGGATCAGCACGCCGAGCCAGCCGCGCGAGACGCTGCCGCTCTCCTTGAGCTGGGCCACCACCTCCATGGCCACGTCCACCGGAATGGCGAAGGAGAGACCCATGAAGCCACCGGAGCGGGTGTAGATCTGCGAGTTGATGCCGATCACCTCGCCATCGAGGTTGAACAACGGACCGCCGGAGTTGCCGGGGTTGATGGCGACGTCGGTCTGGATGAAGGGCACGTAGTTCTCGTTCGGCAGGCTGCGGCCCAGGGCGCTGACCACCCCCACCGAGACCGAGTGGTCGAAGCCGAAGGGAGAGCCGATGGCCATCACCCACTGCCCCACCTTGAGTTTGTCCACGTCGCCGAAGCGCACCACCGGCAGGTCATCGGCCTCCACCTTGAGCAGGGCGATGTCGCTGCGTGGGTCGCTGCCCACCAGCTGCGCCTCCAGCTCGCGGCGGTCGCTAAGGCGGACGATGATCTCATCGGCGTCCTCCACCACGTGGTTGTTGGTGACGATGTAGCCGTTGGCGTCGATGACGAAGCCGGAGCCCAGCGAGCGCGCCTCGCGCTCCGGCGCGCCGTTGCCGAAGCCCTCGCCGTTACCACCGAAGAAGTGTTTGAACAGCTCGTCCCAGGGGCCGCCCTGGGGCAGGTCCGGCATCTCGAAACCGGGCAGTTTCGGCCGCTTGGCCTTCTGCGTGGTGCTGATGTTGACCACCGCCGGGCTCTTCTCGGCGGCCAGCTCGGTGAAATCGGGCAGACCCGCGGCCTGCGCACCGCTCAGCAGGAAAAGGCCCAGAAACAGGGCGACAAAAGCGGAAAGACGCACGCTCATGTTTACTCCTTGGTTATATGAATCGGATTCGTTTCGACCGCGCCGAGACGGCGCAGCATACGGGGCTGGTAGCGCGGGTTGGCGCCCGCGCGGTGGTTGAAGCGGCGCAGCCAGGCGAGAGCCAGCCCCATCCCGAGGCCGGCGCCGAGCAGCGCGGGCCACTCACCGCCGACGCCCGACGCCAGCGCCTCGCCGAGCAGGGCGCCGCCCATCAACGCCAACAGCGGCACGATATAGACCGCCAGCGAGCCGCGCAGCAGAGCGCTCTCCTCGATGCCCAGCAGCACCCGCTCGCCGTTTTCGGCATGCAGCTCATTGCGCACCCTCAGGCGCTGACTGCGCGCTCCGAGCACCTCGGAGAGGGCCCCGGTGCCGCAGCCACCGCCCTTGGCCGAGCAGCTGGAGCAGCTGCTGCGGCGTGCCGTCTCCACCCAGGCGTAATCGCCCTCGAGCTCGACGATGCAGCCGCTCTCCTCGATCATCGCCGCGTCACCGACTCGGCGATGCGGCGTACGGTGGCCGCGGGCACCTCGCCGAGGACCACGATGCGGTGGCCGTCATGGCGACTGACGTAACCGTTGAGGGCGCCGACCCGCGAGGCCCCCTGCCAGCCGCCCTGCTCATCACGCTCGATGAAGACCGAGATACTGGCCAGGCCGTCGCCGTAGACCCGGTGCTCGATTCGCTTCGGGTCCTCACCGTGGGCGCGCGGGTGCAGCCCCTCCAGGCTGAAGCCATCGGGCAGCGCCCCCACCCGCCAGGGGCTGGGGGCGGCGGCGGCGGCATGGCGGCGGTGGCTGACGCTCACCCCCGGCATGCCATCGTTGTCGAAGTTCTCATCATCCAGCGGCCCCTCGAGCAGCCGCAACTCGCTGAACATCATCTGCTCCACCACCCGACCGTCGCCGTCGTGCAGCTCGGCGCGCAGCAGCAGGCCGCTGTCGGCGTCCACCCAGTAGTGACGGGCGTAGCGCTCATGGTCGCGCGGCAGGATACGGATGTGGCGCGCCTCGCGCCCGGCCACCCGATCATCCTCGCCCAGTTCGATGCGATAGAAGTCGGCGAAACGGGCCACCGTCTTCGGCGGCTGGATGGGGGCCTGGGCGGTGGCGCTGACGCGGGTGGCACCGATGCGGGTCACCTCGTCGTCGTGGCGGATGGACTCCAGCGTGGGGCCGCTGAGGGCGATGATCCGCTCGCGCTCGCGACCCTGCCCGTCCACGTCGTGGAGGATACGCATACCCTGCAAGCGACCCTCGCTGAGGTAGACGAAGGTGCCGGTGTAGTTGAGCTCGCGGGCGGCGCTGGACATGCGCTCCAGGTGTTCGCGCGCATCCTCGGCCAGGAGCAACGAGGGCAGCGCCAGCAATAGGAGCAACCCGCGTCGCATCATTGATTCTCCCCGGATGCCTGCGGGTTGTTCGTGGGGATGCGGGATACCTCGTTGTGGTTGACCACGTAGGGGGCCAGCGGCGACTTCGACCTGGCCGCCACCGGGGCGATATTGAGGTTGCCCTCGCGGGCACGCTCGCGCTTCTCCGCCACCACCGTGGGCTGCTGCAGGCGGATGTACTCACGCGGCGCCTCGGCCGCCAGCTGGGCGGCGGGCTCCTCGTTGATCACCTGAATGCCCACCACGGCGACGGCGGCCACCGAGGCGGCGACGGCGAAACCGGCCGCCAGCGGTCGCCAGCTCGAGAACCGCGGGGTACGACGAGGCGGCGCCAGCACCGTCGGCTCATCGGCCAGGGCCTCGCGCACCCGCGCCAGCAGCGCGTGGTCCTCGGCGCGGCGGTAGTTGTTGTGCAACACGTCGCTGATCATCTGGTAACGGCCGAAGGTGTCGCGCAGCGCCGGGTCACGGCCGATGTCGTCGATGGCGTCGAGCCGCTCGCGCGCCTCCAGTTCACCGTCGCAGAGCGCCGAAATCCGTTGCCGTTGTTCTTCGTTCATGGGCAAACCTCTTTACCTACGGTTCCAGCAGCGGCTTGAGCTGCCGGTCTATCGCCTCGCGGGCGCGGAAGATACGCGAACGCACAGTGCCGATGGGGCAATCCATCGCCTGTGCGATCTCCTCATAACTGAGCCCCTCCAGCTCGCGCAGGGTGATGGCCATGCGCAGCTCCTCGGGCAGTTCATCGATGGCGCGGATGATGGTCTCCTGGATCTCATCCCTCATCGCCATCCGTTCAGGGCTGGCGACCTCGCGCAGGCCGACGCTGTCGTCGTACTGCGCCGCCTCCTCGGCGTCGATGTCGCTGCCCGGCGGACGCCGCCCCATCGACACCAGGTGATTCTTCGCCGTATTGATGGCGATACGGTAGAGCCAGGTGTAGAAGGCGCTGTCGCCGCGGAAGCGGGCCAGTGCCCGGTAGGCCTTGATAAAGGTCTCCTGGGCGACGTCCAGCACCTCGTCCTGATCGCGCACGTAACGCGAGATCAGCTTGACGATACGGTGCTGGTATTTCAGCACCAGCGCGTCGAAGGCCGACTTGTCCCCCTGCTGTACCCGTGTGACCAGTTCCTGGTCAACCAACTGTTCGCCCATGCGGGCAGCCCCTTTCTTGTCTCTGGCCTAGGCCCTACGTTCGGTGTGACCGTGGCCCGTTTAATAAGTTCGCGTCACGGCGGCTTTTTTCGTATATTCGGTTTCAAGCATGACAAACCACCGCGCCCCAGTCCACCAAGCACCCCCTGAATGCCCCAGCGACAAGCACACTACGACGTTTTGATCATCGGCAGCGGAGCGGCCGGACTGACCACCGCCCTGCACCTGGCCGACGGAGCCCAGGTGGCGGTGCTCTCCAAGGCGGCCCTGGACGAGGGCTGCACCCTCTACGCCCAGGGCGGCGTGGCGGCGGTGCTGGACGAGCACGACTCGCTGCAATCCCACATCGAGGACACCCTCGACGCCGGTGCCGGGCTCTGCGACGAGGCGGTGGTGCGCTACACCATCGAACACGGGCGCGCCGCCATTCAGTGGCTGATCGACGAGGGGGTGCCCTTCACCCGCGACGCCGGGGGCGGCTACCACCTCACCCGCGAGGGAGGCCACAGCCACCGGCGGGTGATCCACGCCGCCGACGCCACGGGGCGTGCGAGCTCGACCACGCTGGAGCGCCACGTACGGCACC
>JBFFSW010000008.1:0-14190 GCA_041572195.1 Thiohalomonadaceae bacterium
AGGAGGTGATCATCGCCCTGCAGCGGCTCGGCGTGGAGGTGATCGCCGTGGACCGCTACGCCGACGCCCCCGGCCATCAGGTGGCCCACCGTGCCCATGCCATCAACATGGCCGACGCCACGGCACTGCGCGAGCTGGTGGAGAGGGAGCGCCCCGCCCTCATCGTCCCCGAGATCGAGGCCATTGCCACCGACGAGCTGGCACGTATCGAGGCCGACAATCTCGCCACCGTCATCCCCACCGCCCGCGCCACCCAGCTGACCATGAACCGCGAGGGGATCCGCCGCCTGGCCGCCGAGGAGTTGGGGCTACCCACCTCACGCTACGCCTTCGCCAAGTCGCGCGACGAGGTGGAGGCGGCGATTAACGACGGCATCGGCTACCCCTGCATCATCAAGCCGGTGATGTCCTCCTCGGGCAAGGGCCAATCCACCCTCAACGGCCCGGAGGACCTGGACAAGGCCTGGGCCTACGCCAAATCCGGCGGCCGGGTGGATCAGGGGCGGGTGATCGTCGAGCAGATGATCGACTTCGACTACGAGATCACCCTGCTCACCGTGCGTGCCGAGGGCGAAAATGGCATTCAGACCCACTTCTGCGATCCCATCGGTCACCGCCAGGAGAGCGGCGACTACGTGGAGAGCTGGCAGCCGCAGCCGATGAGCGCGGCGGCACTGGCCCGCTCGCGCGAGATCGCCGAGAAGGTGACCGGTGCCCTGGGGGGCCGTGGCCTGTTCGGCGTCGAGCTCTTCATCAAGGGGGATGAGGTGTGGTTCAGCGAGGTCTCGCCCCGCCCCCACGACACCGGCATGGTGACCATGACCAGCCAGTGGCAGAACGAGTTCGAGCTGCACGCCCGCGCCATCCTCGGCCTGCCGGTGGACACCGCGTTGCGCGCGCCCAGCGCCAGCGCGGTCATCTACGGTGGCATGGAGGAGAAGGGAATCGCCTTCGAGGGGGTGGACGAGGCGCTACGGGTGCCCCGCACCGAGCTGCGCCTGTTCGGCAAGCCGGAGTCCTTCGAGCGCCGCCGCATGGGCGTGGCCCTGGCCTATGGTGAGGGTATTGATGAGTGTCGCGAGCGCGCCAGGGAGGCCGCCTCGCGGGTGAAACCGCTTAAGGCTTAAGCGTTCAGGTCGGGGATCAGCTTCGATTCCAGCTTGGCGATGCTGTCCTTGACGGCCAGCTTGCGCCGCTTCATCCGCGCCAGACTCAGCTGGTCGGTGCCGGGACTCTCGGTCATGGCGATGATGGCCACGTCCAGGTCCCGGTGCTCGGTGCGCAGCTCGGCCAGTTGCAGCTCCAGCTGTTCGCGCTCGCTGAGATCCATCGCCAACTTTAGAGCAGCTCGTAGATGCCGTTGGCGGCGGTGCAGGCCTCGCGGTGGGCCGGATAGTGGACCGTCGCCGCGCGCTTGCCGTTGAGCCGCACGCGCGCCTCCTCCAGCGCCAGACCACCCTCGGCCAGCGCCTCGTCGAACTCACGACGGGCCTTCTCACGCACCTTGAACAGCGCCATCTGCACGCGGCTGTAGACGTTGACCGCACCGTCACCGGAGGTCTCGATGGCGAGGAAGTTGGCCTGCGGGTAGCGGGCGGTGACCAGGGTCTGCACGCCGTCGGAGACCGCCGACGAGGGCATGCAGCCGAAGGGTTTGACGCTGACCACAAGGTGTGCCTTCTTCTTCTGGACCGTATAGATGAGCTTGCCCACCTCCATGTGGCCCTCGCCGCCGCGCACCTCGTCCAGGTAGTAGTCGGAGCTCAGGCGCGCCAGCTCAGCCGGGTCACCCAGGTGGTAGCCCTCCAGGCCGATGGCCTTGGCGTAACGATTGAAGGCGTAGCGGATGGCCGCCTCGGCGATGCGGTTGACGATGGGGCCGAGGATGGAGTGCCCGCTCTTCTCGCTGTGACCGGGCTGCAACTGGGCCAATTCATCAGGGGTACGCTTCAGCTTCATCATCTTCAGCGCATCACTACGATGCTCCCAGAGCATGTAGAGCAACCAGTTGGTGACCGGCTGAATATCCACCTCCGCTCCCTCGGACTCGAGAAACCGCTGCAGGCGATAGTTTGCGTCCCCCTCGGTAGTCATGGCGTAGAACTCACCGATCACCGACACCTTGGGCTTGGGCTGCAGCCGATCGACCTTCACCTCGTTGAGGATGTCGCGGCAGCGGCGCATCGCCTTGATCACGCTCTTTTTCCTGGTAAAGGCCTCGGCGACGATGTCGCGGCAGCGGTCCAGCGCCTTGTCGGTGGCGTTGGCCTCCACCTCGTAGGGACGGATGCGGTAGCCCATGAGGTTGAGCACGTCACCGGCCATCACCGCGCGGACCACGGAGCGGAAGAACTCGAAGCTGTAGTCCAGCCCCGACTCCTCGGTGCTATCGATGGCCCCCAGGCTCTGCTGGAAGAGGTGCACGCGAAAACCCTCGTAACCGGCGTCGCGCAGGGCCTTGCGGTACTCGGTGACATACATGCCGAAGCGGCAGGGGCCACAGGCACCGGCGGTGAGCAGGATGTAGTTGTCGACGATCTGCTGGTGGCTCAGCCCCTTCTCCTCACGCAGGTGATTGAGGTATTTGATGAGGTTGCCGACGGTGTAATAGGTGGGGTTGCACTGGGCGCGGTTGCCGTACTCCTTGCCTAGCTGCAGGGCATCGTTATCGGCGCAATCCAGGGCCTGGGTGGTGTAGCCCATGGCACCGAGGGCGGAGCTGATCAGCTTGTCCTGCATCACCGTCAGGCCACCGAAGAGGATGGTGGTGGAATCACGCTGGGAGCGGGTGAAATCACTGACACGCTCCTCACGCCACTGTTTCGGTTTATCCAGACCGAGGCGCTCGCGCTCCTTCTCCTCGAAGGCCTTGAGTTCGGCCTCGATGGTCTCGAGGCTGACGGTGGAAACCTGTGACTGTTGAGCCTGCATCTGTTTACTCTCCGACCTTACGACTGTCATGGCGTGCATCCTCTTCGGGACGCTCCGCCGGTTGCGGCTTGCGTTCGAAATCGACCTTCACCACCGCCTCGGCGCCCTTGTCCAGATAGGCGTGATAGGCATTCTCCACCGAGGCCCAACTGGCGGCATCCTCACCCTTGTGGCGCTCGGCCAGCTCGGCCAGGTGCTTCTCCACCAGCTCGCAGCGCTTGGCGTGGATGGAGCGCTCCAGTTCACTGAGGTTGTCACCCTGATCGGACAGATGCTCACGGTAGAGATTGAGCGAGTAGGCGTAGGTCTTGACGCGGATGTTGATGGAACCGCTGGGCTTGTTGGCATCCAGATCGTGCATCGCCAGATAGGGGGTCTTGCTGGTGGCGATCACCTTGTCGATGATGCCGTAGGTGGGGGCATCATGACCGCACTTGAAGCTGGAGAGGTCCAGCACCGCGACGTGCTTGTGCGCGGCGGCGAACTTGGCGGCCCACACCTTCTGCGTGCTGTTGACCGAGTAGTTCTCGGGCCACACATCACGAATATCGAAGACATCCTCGATGCTCCCCTCCTCCAGCGGCTCCTTGAAGAAGCGCCGCAGATAGGCGGCATCCTTGGGGATGGAGCGAATCGACAGCACCGGGTAGCCCAGGGTCTGGAACTCCTCCAGGATCTCGTGGTTGAGACCCGGGTCGTTGTGGTAGGGGCGGCCGATCATCAGCAGCGCCACATCGTTCTCTTTCTCGGCCTTGTTGAGGATCTCCAGACCACGCTCCTGCAGCGCCTCATCGACCAGACGCATCGCCTCCCAGCCCTGGGTCGCGGCCCAGTCGCTCTCATCGCGGGTAATCCCCAGGTGCTCACCCCACATTTGGTGGAGTTGCTGGAGCAGGCGGGCGGGGTTGTCGAAGTGAAGCGGGTCGTGCAGGTACTCCACCCCCGCTTCGGCGAAGAAGTTCTTCTCCTTGGTGAAGGCGGCCTGGGCCACCATCGGCGTACCCGCCACTACCGGGCAGGTCTTGTTGGCCATGGTGTGATCGACGAAGCTGGGCAGGTCGACCAGGGTCGGGAACCAGATATAATCCACCGGCTTGCGATTACCCTTGGGGTGCAGCAGCGAGTGGACGTGGGCCAGCGCTGCCTTGGAGGGGAAGCAGGGGTCCACCGAACCGTACTTACCGCCCTCCTGAAACAGCTCCTCGGAGGTCTGGTCGGAGAAGAGGATGTTGCGCCGATCCACCCCCAGGGCCTCCAGGTAACTGCGCATGAAGGGGGCGATGGTGTAGCTGTTGAGCACCCGCGGGATGCCCACGCGCAGCTTTCCGCGGCGCTCGGCGGCGGTCTCGTCGCTGCGCTCGAAGGGGCGCTCATACACCTTGCGGCGCATCGCCCCCAGGCCGAACAGCCCACGGCTGAGGCGCTCGTCGCGCACCGGCGTGCCCGCCTCGGGCAGCGGCGGCACCTTGTAGAAGTGACGGAAGACGAGGTTGGCCTCGTAGTCCACCAGGTTGGGGTAGAGCCCCTTGAGTCGCTTACGTTCCTTACCCAGCTCGACCACCGCCTCCTTGGACTCCACGGTACCCTTCTCGCAGGCGAAACCGGCGATGTAGCGGCTCACCTCGCCATCGGGCAGGGTGGTGTCGATGAAGGTACGCGAGCAGTTGTTCTCGCAGAAGGTGCAGCGGGTGCTCTCGTCGGTGCGGGTGGTGTAGTGCAGGTCGATGGCCTCGTCCAGGCCGATGAAGCTGGAGTGACCGCGACGCTCGACAACGCGCTTGGCCTCCAGCGCCGCGCCGATGGCCCCCGCCTCGCCGGTGTGGGGGTGGACCCTGACCTCGGCGTTGGGCACACGCTCATGGATATAGTCCACCTGCGCCTTGACCGCGGCGAGGTTGTACTGGGTGCCGCCCTGAAGCACGTACTTGCGCCCCAGCTCGGCCATGCGCGGGATCTGCACCACGTACTGCCAGACGTTCTTCGGCAGCACCTGGGCGAGCCCGGCGAACAGCTCCTCCTTGGAGAAGCCCTCCTTCTGGAAGTTGACCCGGTCGGTGTCGAGGAACACCGCGCAGCCGTAGCTGAAGCGCGGCGAGAGGTCGGCGTTGAAGGCCACCTCGGCGTAATCCTTCACGTCCACGCCGAACTGCGCGGCCATCGCCTGCAACAGCATGCCGTTACCGGCCGAGCACTGGTTGGAGAGGCGGAAGGATTTGACCTGGCCGTGCTGCAGGAACAGCACCTTGATGTCCTGACCACCGATGTCGCAGATGACATCGATATCGTCGCCGCAGTACTTCTGCGCGCTCATCATGTGGGCCACGGTCTCGACGATATTGGCGTCCACCTTGATCGCCTTCTCCAGCACATCGGCGGCGTAGCCGGTGGCGCCGAAGCCGAGGATCTCCAGACTCGCCCCCTGCTCGGTGACGTAGTTCTTGATGTTGGCGAGGATCTCCTTGGTGTCCTGGATCGGGTTGCCCTGGGAGAGGCGGTACTCCTTCTTCAGGATCTCCCCCTGCTCGTCGATCAGCACCGCCTTGGAGCTGGTGGAGCCGCCATCCAGGCCGATGTAGCCGCGCACCACGGTGCCGGGCTCGAAGCGGGCGGCGTTGAACACCGGCACCGCATAGTGCTTGCGGAACGCCTCCAGCTCCTCACGAGAGCCAACCAGGCCCTTGCCCGCACCGGCGGACATGCGCGCCTGACGCCCACGCTGCATGAAGGTGCGCAGCGACTCCAGGCCACGGTACTCCACCGCCTCGCCCACGTCCTGCACGCCGAACACCACCGCGCCGTAGGCGGCGTAGTACTGGGCGTTGTCGGGAACGATCACCAGCTCCTCGGCGGAGCTGTCGCCCACCTCATAGCCGCGCTCGGCCCAGGTCTGGGGGATGCGCAGGCGCCAGGCCTGCTGCAGGAAGTTGAGGTAGGTGTTGGGGCCGCCCAGCAGCAGCACCTTGGGCATCAGGGTGTTGCCGCGGGTGAGCACCGAGAGATTCTGCATGACGATGGCGTCGGCCAGCGAGTTCATCACCTCGCCTGAGGGGACGCCCGACTTGATCAGGTTGACGATGTCGGTCTCGGCGAAGACGCCGCACTTGGCGGCCACGTGGTGCAGCTTGCCCGGGTCGAACTCCAGCGCCTTGAGCTGCTCGGCGTTCATGCCCACCTTGAGCACGCACTTGTCGATGGTGGCGCCGGTGCCGGAGGCACACTTGTCGTTCATCGAGGTGATGACCTGGCGCTCGCCGGTCTCGGGGTTCTCCTTGAAGAGGATCACCTTGGCGTCCTGACCACCCAGCTCCACCACCGAATTGACGTCAGGGTGCAGCTTCTCCACCGACAGGGTGACGGCGTTCACCTCCTGCACGAAGCGGGCGCCCAGGGGATCGGCCAGCGGCCCCGCGCCTGAGCCGGTGATAAAGGCGCTGAACGACTCCAGCGGCTGCTCGGGGAAGGCCTGGTGGATGGACTCCAGCATCTCCGCCAGCTTCTCCGCCTGACGGGTCTCGTGACGCTCGTAGCGGCTCCAGCGGATCGCCAGCGTCTCGGGCTCAACCACAACGCACTTGACCGTGGTCGAGCCAACATCAATTCCGATTAACAATGGAACGTTCCTCCCAATCCTCTCACGCCCTGTTCTTCGTATTGTTAAATCGGGCTTATTACCTATTTATTAAAAGGTTTTTTGCAGATCCTTAACCTGCAAAACATCGCCCATCCGGGACGGGGAGTCAAGCGCGCACTGCGATGATACACTCCCGCCCCATGCTTAAATTGACCCAACTCTCCCTGCGCCGCGGCCCCCGACTACTGCTTGAGCGGGCCGACCTACAGCTCAACCCCGGCGAAAAGCTCGGCCTGACCGGGGGCAATGGCTGCGGAAAATCATCGCTTTTCGCCCTGATTCGTGGGGAGATCGGCGCCGATGAAGGGGATTTCTCCCTGCCCCCCGACTGGGTCATCGCCCACGTGGCACAGGAGACCCCGGCCCTGGAACGCCCCGCCATCGACTACGTACTGGACGGCGACGCCGAGCTACGCGAGGTGGAACAATCCCTGGCCAAAGCCGAGGCCGGAGGCGACGGCCACGCCCAGGGTGCGCTACATGAGCGGCTGGCGGCCATCGACGGCTACAGCGCCCGCGCCCGCGCCGCCCGCCTGATGCACGGCCTGGGCTTTCGCCCCGGCGAGGAGGAGCGTCCGGTCAGCGCCTTCTCCGGTGGCTGGCGCATGCGCCTCAACCTGGCCCAGGCGCTGATGTGCCGATCCGACCTGCTGCTGCTGGACGAACCCACCAACCACCTCGACCTGGACGCGGTGCTGTGGCTGGAGGAGTGGCTACTGGCCTACCGCGGCACGCTGATGCTCATCTCCCACGATCGCGACTTCCTTGATCGGGTCGTGGGTCGCATCGTCCACATCGAACAGGGGCGACTCAACCTCTACAGCGGCAACTACAGCGACTTCGAACGCCAGCGTGCCGAGCGCCTGGCCCAGCAGCAGGGGGCCTTCGAGAAGCAGCAGCGCGAACGGGCCCACATGCAGGACTTCGTGCGCCGCTTCCGCGCCAAGGCCACCAAGGCGCGCCAGGCACAGAGCCGCCTCAAGGCGCTGGAGCGTATGCAGGAGATCGCCCCGGCCCACGTCGACTCCCCCTTCCACTTCGAATTCCGCGAGCCGCACAAACTGCCCGACCCGCTGCTGCAACTACAACAGGCGGCTGTAGGCTACGGCGATACCCCGCTGCTCAAGGGGATGAAGCTGAGCCTGCACCCGGGCCAGCGCATCGGCCTGCTGGGTATCAACGGCGCGGGCAAGTCCACCCTGATCAAGCTGCTGGCCGGTAACCTGATGCCACTCTCCGGCGAGCGCCTGGCCGCCCAGGAGCTCAAACTGGGCTACTTCGCCCAGCACCAGCTGGAGCAGCTGGACCCGGATGCCTCCCCCCTGCTCCACCTGCAGCGCCTGGACGGCAAGGCGCGCGAGCAGGAGCTACGCGACTTCCTCGGCGGCTTCGGCTTCAACGGCGATCGCGCCCTTGATACGGTGGCCCCCTTCTCCGGCGGCGAGAAGGCGCGCCTGGCGCTGGCCCTGCTGGTCTACCAGCGCCCCAACCTGCTGCTGCTGGACGAGCCCACCAACCACCTCGACCTGGAGATGCGCCACGCCCTCAACCTCGCCCTGCAGGAGTTCGACGGTGCGCTGCTGCTGGTCTCCCATGACCGCCACCTGATCCGCAGCGTCTGCGACGAACTGTGGCTGGTGGCCGATGGCAACGTGCAGCCCTTCGACGGTGATCTGGAGGCCTATCGCCAGGAGCTGCAACGGCGCGCGCGCGAGCAGGAGAGCACCGAGGCGAAGCCCGTCAAGGTGAATAACAGCCACGAACTGCGCAAACAGCTCAAACCACTACGCAATCGTTCGCAGAAACTGGAGCGAGAGGTCGAGGCGCTCGAGGCGAAACTGACGCAACTGGACGAGCGCCTCGGCGACCCAAGCAGCTATGATGATAAAGATGCACTGGCCGAACTGATGGCCAAACGCGGCGAGGTCGCCACCCAACTGAACCAGAGCGAGGAGCAGTGGATGGAGGTCGAGGCCGAAATCGAAGCGCTGGAGAAGGAGCTGAAATGAAACGCAAGGGCCGCCTGATTTCCATCATTGCCGCCGTTCTGGTCGGCCTGGCCCTGCTCTCCCCCTACCTCTTCGCCCTCATCGCCGAACGGGTAATGGTCGCCCAGGGTTTCGGCTTCGCCTCCATCGAACGACTGGTCATCCATCCCCTGGACGGCCGCATCGAATTGCACGGCCTGCACGCCGGGCGCACTGGGGTGGAGCAACTCCGCCTCGAACGCCTTGAGTTGAGCCTCGAGACCTCCGCCCTTCTTCAGCGCCACATCCATATCGAGCACATCACCCTGCAGGGGCTGCGGATGAGCCTGCAACGGTTCCACGACGGCGGCCTGAATATCGGCGGCCTGTTAGTGCCATTGAGTGAAGAGAGTTCACCCAGTTCCGATAAGCCCTGGAGCTTGCAGCTAGGCACTCTGGAGCTGCACGACCAACACATCGACATCAGCCACCCGCAACTGCGAGCCCAGCTACGGATTGACGACGGCGCCGTCAGTGGGTTCTTGCCCACCGGCCTCGCCATCAACGGCGCCATCAACGGTGCGCCGTTGCATCTGCATGGAGAGCTGAATGACCTCTCCCCCTCGCTACGACTCAAGGTAGAGCTTAAGGATCTGGTGATCGAACGGCTGCTGCCCAGGCTGTCGCTGGAGCATTATCAAGGCCGACTCAGCCTGGAGGGCGAGGTAAGCATAGACGGGCTCTCGAACATCGCCTATCAGGGCCGCTTCGGCCTGGAGGAAATAGCGGTTGTCCATCAGGGGCTGAATCTCGAATTCGGCGGCCTGGATGTCGAAGGGATCCAACTGCCCAATCTCAATGAGCTCAACATCCGTGCCATCGACCTGAAGTCACCGCGAATGCAACTGGCCCTGGATAGAGAAGGCAGGCCGCGCCTACCCGTGATAGCCGGCAAGGAAGGTGAATCCAGCGAGCCGCCGAAGATCCTCCTCGGTCCATTGAGCATCAGCGACCTGCAACTGGCCTTCTCCGACGAGAGCGTCACCCCGCCCTTCGCCGAGCGCCTGATTATCGATGAGTTCAATCTCAGCGGTATCGACAATCAGGACAGCGAGGCCGAGAGCACGCTGCAACTCAAGGGCCGCATCGGCGACTTCGCCCTGATCACGCTGGATGCTCACCTCAGCCCCTTCAGTGACAAGGTCAATCTGGGCGGCGAACTGGAGATCAAACAACTGGAGCTACCGCCGCTCTCACCGTATCTGGCCGGACTGCTCGGTTACCAGTTCGAAAACGGGCAACTGGAACAAAAGCTGAATATCTCCATCGACGACAACCAGATGCAGGGCAAGGCCGAGATCCGCCTGAGCAATCTCGACGTGGACGAGGCGGTGCAGCTGAGCGAGGGAAGCCTGAAGGCGAAGATGGAGGTGCCGCTGGGCACCGCCCTGGCGCTGCTGCGCGACAATGATGACAACATCACCCTGGAGGTGCCCTTCAAGGGTGACATCGCCTCCCCCGAGTTCGACGCCGGGGACGTGGTCAACACCGCCCTGGCCAAGGCCCTCAAGGTGGGCGGTATCGGCTACCTGAAACTGGCCCTGCAACCCTACGGCACCGCGCTCAGCCTGTTGCAGATGGCGGGCAAGGCACTCAAGCACATCCCCCTGGATCCGGTGAACTACGCCGCCGCCGAGTCCGATCCCGGGGCCGCCGAGGCGGCGTATCTACAAAAGCTGGCAACGCTGATGAACGAACGCGAGGGGCTGCGTCTGCGGCTGTGCGGCATCGCCACCGCGAGTGATCGCCAGGCACTGAAAGAGCGTAGCAAGGATAAAAAGGCGGAAATTTCCAACGAGCAGCTGCGCGCCCTGGCCGCCGAGCGTGGCCGTGCGTTGAAAAAACGGCTTGTGGATGAGTACGGTATCGATGCCGGGCGGCTGTTCCTCTGTCACCCGGAGATCGATGAAAACAGCGATGCCATAGGCCGGGTCGAGATCGGCATATAAAAAAGGGCGGGGAAATCCCCGCCCTTCACTTCAACATCACCCCTTGATACAGACCACCTGACGCAGGGTGTGGACCACCTCCACTAGGTCCTTCTGGTTCTCCATCACCTGATCGATATCCTTGTAGGCGGCCGGTATTTCATCGACCACGCCGCGGTCCTTGCGGCACTCCACCCCCTCGGTCTGCGCCGCCAGGTCCGCCTCGCTGAAGCGCTTGCGCGCCGCGGTCCGCGACATCACCCGACCAGCCCCGTGCGAGCAGGAGCAGAAGCTCTGCTCATTACCCAGACCACGGACGATGAAGGAGCGCGCCCCCATGCTGCCGGGGATGATGCCCATCTCACCCTCGCGGGCGCTGATCGCCCCCTTGCGGGTGATGTAGACATCGGCGCCGAAGTGGTGCTCACGGGCGACATAGTTGTGGTGGCAATTGATCGCCTCGCGGGTCACCTCGAAGGGCGGCAACACGCGAGCCATCGCCTCCAGCACCATGCGCATCATCTCGCGACGATTGACCATGGCGTACTCCTGCGCCCACTCCACCGCCTGCACGTAGTCGTCGAAGTGCTCGGCCCCCTCGCTGAAATAGGCCAGGTCCTTGTCCGGCAGATTCAGCTGCTTGCGCTGGGCGTCCTTCTTCGCCAGGGCGATGAAGTGGGTGCCGATGGTGTTGCCGATCCAGCGGCTGCCGGAGTGCAGCATCACCCACACGTCGTCTGCCTCATCCAGGCACACCTCGATGAAGTGGTTGCCGCCCCCCAGGGTGCCGAGCTGTCGGCTCCAGGTGAAACGCTTCTTCCCCCGCAGCCGCTTGGCCAGGTTGTCGTGACGCTTGAGGATGGGCTCCAGTCCCTCCCCCAGTTGCCGCAACAGCTTACCGGGCACGCGATCATAATCGTGCTCGGCGAAGCCCACCGGCACCGCCGCCTCGATGGACGCGCGCAGCTTGGCCAGGCCGTCGGGCAGGTCCTTGGCCTTGAGCGAGAGCCGCAGGGCGTTCATGCCGCAGCCGATATCCACCCCCACCGCGGCGGGGATAATGGCCCCACGCGCCGGGATCACCGAACCGACTGTGGCCCCCTTGCCCAGGTGCACGTCCGGCATCGCCGCCACATGCGAGTGGATGATCGGCAGCGAGGCGATGTTGATCAGTTGATTGATGGCGTCGGGCGCGATCTCCTCGGTGTAGACCTGCACCGGCACCTTCCCCTTGTTGAAACGCAGTTTGACAGGCATGACCCATCACTCCTTGATTCGCTGTGCCGCGCGGGCACAAAAAAACCCGCTGACTTTCGTCGACCGGGTATTATACGACGGCCTTAGCCGTCGCTGCCGGAAGACGAAAGACCGCCCTCCGGGGAAATGCCTCGGAGGGTTATCCGTTGATATCACTGCCTCTTGTCCGTTCCATTGTTACCCTCCGCTTGGTTTTGGTTGAATGATTGGTCTACAGCTAATAGTAAAAAGTTCCCGGCCCGCGCACCTTTCTCAGCAGCATCGCCCGGCCCTCGACATCGCGCAACAGCAGCAGGTCATCGAGCAGGGCGAAGCGGTACTGCTTGCGCATGCCCATCTGCGGCACCTGGGTGAAGATCACATCCCCCTGCACCGCGAAGCTGCCGCCGATGTTCTCCTCCCAACCGGTGTAGAGCATGAAGCGGTTGCCGCGCACGTACCAGAACTCGCCGCTGACCGCGCGCCAGATACCGTCGAAATCCTGCATCGGCCCCGGGTCTAGCCCCGCCATGGCCGCATCCGACCAGGGACTGACGCCGTGGTTCAACGGGCTGGACCAGCCGTACCAGCGCCCCCAGGGGCTGTAGGGGTTGACCGGGGTGGCGCTGTAGGCCCAGGGCGAGCCGGGGCGCATGCGCCCCCAGGGGTTGGCCGGATTGGCATAGTTCCACGGCACCACCCCGTCGCCGAAGTCACGCTGGCCGAAGAACCAGTCCATCATCTCCCACATGGCGTTCATCATCTGTCCGGCCACCGAGGCGGCGGGTTCGGCCGCGGCAACGGGCGAGAAGCACAGAGAAAGGCTCAACAGCAGGGAGGCGAGGTAACGCTTCATTCCACCTGGTCCCTGACGAAGCCCAGCACCTCACCGCTCTCGCTTGAGAGAGCCAGCAGGCCACCGATGTAGGCATGGGAGAAACGGTGGAAGATAATCGCCTGTCCGTCACGTCCTTCGAGGAAACGCGCCACCGACTCACGCCCCAGCAACTCCGTGGGCTTGAGCGCACTATCGCGCATACGCGCCATGTGCCGCTGCAACGGCTGGTAGCGATCGCCATGGAAGAGCATCTCCAGATCACGGTCATTCATGTAGTCGAGGACCAGCCGCTCCGCCTCCGCCTGATCAAGCGGCGGTCGCAGATAGACCAGCTGCGGCGGCGTGAACGGCGAGCTGAGCAGCGCCTCGTCCATGCCCTCGGCGCGGTAATCCTCCCGGTGCACCGGCTGAAACTGTCCAGCGGCGTAGACTACGTAGACCGGTCGCCCCTGGTAGGTGGACCATCCCCCCCAGCCCAGCGCCGAGAGCTGCAGGAGGATGATGATCGACACATCACGCGCCAGTTCACGGCGCGGCTTGGCGATGTTGAAGATCACCAGGGTCAGCAGCGGGCCGATGATCAGGTCCACGCCGACCACCAGACGCAACACATCCCACACCTCGTAAATCGCATCGAAGGGCGCGGGATACCAGACGCTGAAAACCAGCAGCATAAACAGGCCGATAATCGTGGCGCTCAGCAACAGGTGAGCGCCGAAGGCCTTCAGACGGGCGGCTATCGCGGGGCTCATACTTATAATCCTTCACTTCATAACGAGCCGCTAATGGTATAATCCAGCGCACACCTTGTTAACCCCCTGCCGAGATCATCCACCCATGGACTCCCGCCTCACCGACCTGGAGATCCGCCACAGCCACAGCGAGGCGGCCATCGACGAGCTGACCCGCACCGTGCTCAGGCAGGAGCGGGAGATCGAACGATTGCGCGCCGAGCTGGAGATGGTCAAGCAGGTGTTGCGCGATATGGCCGACCCCGGCATCGCCCCGCGCTCGGAAGAGACCCCACCGCCCCACTACTGAGTTCCGCATGCAGAAGATCCGCCGTTTCTACGCCACCGCCCCCAGGGGCATCGCCCCACTACTCGCCGATGAGATACGCGAGCTGGGCGCGGTGCGCGTGCAGGCCGGGGCCGCCGGGGTCAGCTTCGATGGCGACCTGGAGTGCGCCTACCGCGTCTGCCTCTGGTCGCGCCTGGCCAACCGCATCCTGCTGCCGGTAACCAAGTTCCAGGCACGCGACGCCGACGAGCTCTATCACGCGGTCAACGCCATCCACTGGGAGAGGCACCTGGAGTCCAGCGGCACCCTGGCGGTGGACTGCACCCTGGTGGACTCCCCCATCGGCCACAGCCGCTACGCCGCGCTCAAGACCAAGGACGCCATCGTCGACCGCTTCCGCGAGAAGTTCGGCGAGCGCCCCTCGGTGGATGTGGAGACCCCCGACCTGCGGGTCAACCTACACCTGCGCGGCACCGACGCGCGCATCAGCATCGACCTCTCCGGCGGCAGCCTGCACCGTCGCGGCTACCGCCTGGCCGGGGCCGCCGCGCCGCTGAAGGAGAACCTCGCCGCTGCCAT
>JBFFSW010000009.1:0-14001 GCA_041572195.1 Thiohalomonadaceae bacterium
AAAGTGCTGAACTTCAGCTACTTCCAACAGGACTTCCCGGACACCTTCCGCACCGCGGTGGAAATTCGCAACGAGATCGCCGAGCGCGGCTGGAAGAAGGTGGTTGCCTTCCAGACCCGTAACCCCATGCACCTGGCCCACGAGGAGCTGTGCCACATGGCCATGGACCGCCTCGGCTGCGACGGTTTGGTGATCCACATGCTGCTGGGCAAGCTCAAACCCGGCGATATCCCGGCCCCGGTGCGCGATGCCGCCATTCGCAAGATGGTCGAGCTCTACTTCCCGCCGAACAGCGCAATGGTCACCGGCTACGGCTTCGACATGCTCTACGCCGGCCCGCGCGAGGCGGTGCTGCACGCCTACTTCCGCCAGAACATGGGTGCCACCCACTTCATCATCGGCCGCGACCACGCCGGGGTGGGCGACTACTACGGCGCCTTCGACGCGCAGACCATCTTCGACGAGGAGGTGCCGGCCGGTGCCCTGGATATCGAGATCTTCCGCGCCGACCATACCGCCTGGTCGAAGAAGCTGAACAAGGTAGTGATGATGTGCGAGGCCGAGGGCCATGAGAAGGAGGACTTCGTCCTGCTCTCCGGCACCAAGGTGCGCGAGATGCTGGGCAACGGCATCGCCCCGCCCAAGGAGTTCTCCCGTCCCGAGGTGGCGCAGATCCTCATCGACTACTACCAGAGCCTGTAAACCAGGCCCCCTGGAGTGAGAAGGAGAAAGGGCGCCGCGAGGCGCCCTTTTTCTTTTAGGCCACCGCGCTCTCCCCATCCCCGTAGTAGCGATAGCCCATCTTGCCGTCGCGCTTGACCCAGTACATGGCGTCGTCGGCCTGGCGCAGCAGCTCGTCGGGGTCATCGCTGTCGTCGGGGAAGAGGCTGATGCCGATGCTGACGCCGATGTCGCACTGCTCGCCGTCAATGATGAAGGGCGGGCTCATCGCCTCGACCACCTTGGCGGCGACGCGGGCGGCATCGTCACGATCGGCCACGTCACCGAGGATGAGGGTGAACTCGTCGCCGCCCATGCGCGCCACCACGTCCTCCTCACGCACCGTCGAGCGCATGCGCTGGCAGGCCTGGCGCAGCAGTTCATCACCGGCGTCGTGGCCGAGGGTGTCGTTGACCTGCTTGAAGCCGTCCAGGTCCATGAACAGCAGGGCGACGCGTTTGTCGTTACGCCGGGCGTGGGCGATGGCGGTATTGAACTGCACGCTGAACATGCTGCGGTTGGGCAGCTCGGTGAGGCTGTCGTAGTTGGCGAGGAAGGTGAGGCGCTCCTCGGCGTGGCGGCGCTCGGCCACCTCGCGCTCCAGCTGGCTGTTGCTCTGGCGCAGCTCGGCGGTGCGCCGCTGCACCTCCCGCTCCAGCTCCTCGCGGGCGCTGTTGAGACGCTCCTGGGTCTGCTTGTGCTCGGTAATGTCACGCAGCACGCCGATGAAGATGCGCTTATTCTTCAGCCACACCTCGGAGACCGCCAGCTCGATGGGGAACAGGCTGCCGTCGCGGCGCCGCCCCTGCAGTTCGCGCTCGGCGCCGATGATGGAGGAGTTTCCACTCTGCATGTAGTCGCGCAGGTAGCCGTCGTGGGCGGTGCGGTGCGGCTCGGGCATGAGGATGCTGACGTTGCGGCCGACCAGCTCACGCGCCTCGTAGCCGAACATGCGCGCGCCGGCGACGTTGCAGGAGCCGATGATGCCCTGCTCGTCGATGGTGACCACGCCATCGAGGATGTTCTCGCGGATGGTGCGCTCGCGCAGCTCGCTCTCGCGCAGCTCCTGCTCGATCTTGGCGCGCGCCAGCACCTCATCCTCCAGGCTCTCACCCGCCTCGCTCAGTGCCTCGATGGCGCCGCGGTTCTTGCGGATCACCCAGGCGGCGACAGCGATACTGAGCAGCACACCGAACAGACTGAGGCCGAGCATCAATTGATAGGAGCGGTCCAGCCCGCCGCGCACCGCCTCTAACGCGGCATGGTTCTGCGCCCGCTTGAGGCCGATGAACTGCTCCATCAACGCCATCGCCCGGTTCTGCCCCGGCAGCGCCTGATAGTAGAAGAGGTGCAGCGCCTCGGCGTCCTCGCCGTCCACCAGCAGATCGGCGATGTGGTTCTGCAGTCGCCCGGTCTCCCGCGACTGGGCGTGCTGCTCCTCCAGCAGGGCGTACTCCTCGGTATCGAGCTGGAAGCGGATCAGCTGGTCACGGGCGTTGGCGTAGGCGGCGGACCAGTGGCCCAGCTCCAGTTTAAGTTCGTCGCGCTCGAAGGGGTCGTCGATCACCATCATCGACTGCAGCGAAAGGGAGCGTTCGCGGGCGGCGCTGTGCATCTCCTGCATCAGGCCGACCTGGCGGTCGTTCTTGTTGACCACCTGCTCCATGCCATCGCCCGCCTGGCCGAGGTTGAAGAGGCCGACAGCAGTCACCGCCAGCAACACCGCGATCACCGCGGCGAAACCGGCGTAGAGCAAGGTACCTTGCCTGGGCCTGATCATTGAGTAGCGCACCCCATCCCTAGTCACGGCCTCTTGGCGGGCCGATTTAGTCCAACCACTTTACTCCGATAAGGAAAAACCTCAAGTCAGACGAGACTCCAGCCAGGCCAGTGATCGGCCCAGCCAGGTGAGGTGAAGCAGACCCCAGAGGGAGAGCACCCCCAGGGTGTTGGCCAGCATGTCGGCCAGCTCAAACCAGCGACCAGTCAACTGCTGCAGAAACTCCACCCCCACCCCCATGACCACCAGCAGCAGGGCGACAAGCCAGCGCCGGGGGTAGAGCTGACCGAAGCAGAACATCAGCGAGCCGTAGGCCAGCAGGTGGCCGTACTTGTCGGAGAAGGCAACATCCGGCAGCGCCGGTGGCTTGGGCATTAGCGACAGGGTCAGCACCACGACCAGCAGCGACCAGGCCGCTGCCAACCAGAATGGACGCCAACGCAGCTCAGGCATACAGCGCCAGCAGCCACAGCCCCAGGGCCAGGCGGTAGACGACGAAGGGGAACATCCCCACCCGCTCCAGCAGGCTCAGGAAGAGGTGGATACAGAGGTAGGCGGCGGCGGCCGAGATCCCCAGCCCCAGCAACAGCTCGCCCCAGGCCACCGCGTTCTCGGCGCGGGCCAGCTCCAGGGTGTGCAGGCCGGAGGCGAGCACGATCACCGGGATGGAGAGCAGGAAGGAGAAGCGCGCCGCCGCCTGGCGGGTCAGCCCCAGCATCAGCCCGGCGGTCATGGTGATACCGGAGCGCGAGGTGCCGGGGATCAGCGCCAGCGCCTGGGCGATGCCGATCACCGCCACGTCGCGCCAGGAGAGGGTGTGCTCATCGCGCACCCGGCGGCCACGGGCGTCGGCCCACCACAGCAGCAGGCCGAAGCCGATGGTGGCCCAGGCGATCACCAGCGGCGAGCGTAGCGCGGTCTCGATGAAGTCCTTGAACAACAACCCCGCCAGACCCACCGGGATGGTGCCCAGCAGCACCGCCCAGGCCAGACGGCTCTCGCCCACCGACTCACGGCGCAGCACCGAGAGGGTCCAGTCGCGGGCCATGGCGCGTAGCTCATGACGGAAATAAGTAACCACCGCCAGCAGGGTGCCCAGGTGCACCGCCACGTCGAAGGCGGGGCCCTGGTCGGCCCACTCGCCGAGGCTGGGGGCCAGGATCAGGTGCGCCGAGCTGGAGATGGGCAGGAACTCGGTGAGCCCCTGGAGCAGGGCAAGCAGGGCAATCTGCAGCGTATCCATTAAGGTTCCCTAGATGCGCTCGGCGACGATACGGGCGTAGCGCCCCTCGCGCAGCAGCTCCGAGTGGAGCACGGCGAAACCGCAGCGGTTGAGCAGGTAGATGAGGTCCTCGCGGGAGAAGCGGTTGTGCTCGATGAAGTGAACGAAGGTGTCGTCCAGCGCCTCAACATCCATGGAGCCGTCGAACACCCGCGCGTCACTCTCCAGCTGGGCGCGCAGGTAGACCTCCAGCGGCGCCCGCACCCAGTCAGCGATGTAGATGCGCCCGCCCGGCTTGAGGCAGCGGTGCACCTCGCGCAGTGCCAGCACCGGCTGGTTCATCTCGTGAAGCACCACCGAGGCCATCACCGCGTCCACCTCGCCAGCGGCCAGCGGCAGGCGCGGCGCGTGCAGGTCCTCGACGATCAGCTCGCAGCCCGGCGGCAGCTCACCGGCCGCCTCCAGCATGTAGGGTGCGCACTCCACACCCAGGGCGCGGATACCCGGGGTGCGCTCGGCCAGGGCCTGGAGGAAGAGACCGGGCCCGGCGCCCAGGTCCAGCACCACCGGATTGTCGGAGTAGGTGGGCTCCATCCACGCGCCCCAGGCGCTCCAGAAGGACTCATCGAAGCGCCCGGCGAAGCTTTCCTTCATCAGCTGGGCGAAGCGCTCGCCGTCGCGGTGGTGACGGGCGAGCATCGACTGGGTCTGCTCGATACGTGTGGACTGCTCGGTCATTGGGGGGCTCCGCGGCCGTTTTGAAACCCGCGCATGATAGCGCGTCACGGCGCCGTCATCACCCTGTCACATGCCGCCGCTAAGCTCGCCCGGCACACAAGAGAGAGGAGAGGGCCATGCATGAGACCATCGGCCATGGCGGTGATGGGCACCGTCGGAGTGAAGAGATCGCCTATCTGGAGGCCCGCCTGCGGGCCATGGGCGAGGAGGGGGACTGCGCCTACGAGCGGGCGCTGAGCCGTCGCTACAGTGAGCTGCTCGCCGACGCCTCAAAGGCGCCCGCGCTCATCCCTGAGCATAAAGCCCGCTAGCGGCCGCTCGATGCCGCGCCCCAGGGCGATCACCTTGAACAGCTCCCCCATCTCGCCGGGCATGGTGAGGCGCTTGAGCTGGGCGGCGACCTCCAGGCGGGCACGGTCATCACCGCCCTCCCCGGCCGCCAGCTCGGTGATGCCGTTGGCGAGCAGGAAGTTGGCCTGGTTGCCAAAGCCCAGCACCTGAAGCCCGGCGGCCAGGGCGGCGTCGGCCACGGCGGTAAAATCAACGTGGGCGGTGATGTCCTGCAGGCCGGGGTAGACCAGCGCGTCGTCGTGGCCGCGGTGGCGGTAGTGGCACATCAGGGTGCCGCCGCTCCGCTCCGGGTGGTAGTACTCGTGGGCGGGGAAGCCGTAATCGATAAGCAGCGCCGCGCCCGCCTCCAGAAAGCCGCCCAGCTCCACGACCCAGCCCTCGGCGGCGAGGTTGATCTCCGATGCATAGCCCGGCGGCAGGGAGTCACACAGCGGCGCGATGCGTGCCGCCAGCGCCTCGTCGGCGGGGCGGCCCTCCAGGGCGAAGCGGCCATCGACCTCGGCCACGTACAGCTCCTCGACGCCATGTTCGCCACAGCGGAAGCGCCGCACCGGCATCGCATCCAGCAGCTCGTTGCCCAGCACCACGCCGCGAAAGCCGGGCTCGGGCAGCCGCTCCAGCCACTCCACCCGATCGAGCATGGACGGCGCCCGCTCGGCGATGGTCTCGCGCTGGCGCTGGCGCAGCTCGGCGCTCACATCGAGGATGGAGTAGCGGCGCGGCGGACACCCCATGCGCTCCAGCTCCAGCAGGATGTCGGCGGCCATCACCCCGCGCCCGGCGCCGAACTCCAGGATATCCCCGCCGCCCAACTCATCCAGCAGCGCCGCACATTGGCGCGCCAGGGTACGCGAGAAGAGCGGGGAGATCTCCGGCGCGGTGACGAAGTCCCCCTCCTCGCCGAACTTGCGGCTGCCGGCGCTGTAGTAACCCAGCCCCGGCTCGTAGAGGCACATCGCCATGTAGTCGTCGAAGCGCAGCGCGCCACCCGCCGCCGCCATGGCATCGCGGATGCGGCCGATCAGCGTCTCGCTCAGGGCCTGGGCCTCGGGCGGTGGCGGCGGCAGTTCGCGCAGGGCGCGGGCGCTCTCTTGCACGGCTTGGCGGTTAGACATGGGTGATTCCTGCAACAGCGGGCCGTAAACTATACGGTAACTTCCACTCCCAAGCCCACCCGGAGAGCGACAGCGTGAGCGACACCCCCACCCTCAAAGGCAAGGTGGCCCTGATCACCGGCGCCGCCCACCGCCTCGGCGCCACCACCGCCCGCACCCTGCACGCCGCCGGTGCCGACATCGTCATCCACTACCGCAGTTCCGCCGCCGGGGCCGAGGCCCTGCGCGACGAACTTTGCGCCATCCGCCCCGACTCGGTGGTCCTGGTCAGCGGCGACCTGCTGGAGGTGCACTCGCTGGAGCAGATCATCGCAGAGGCCCACGCCGCCTGGGGGCGCCTCGACATCCTGGTCAACAACGCCTCCACCTTCTATCCCACCCCGGTGGGCGCGATCACCAACGAGCACTGGGACGACCTCATCGGCACCAACCTCAAGGCGCCGCTGTTCCTGGCCCAGGCCGCCGCCCCCCACCTGCGGCGCGAGCGCGGCGCCATCGTCAACATCTGCGACATCCACGCAGAACGACCGCTGCGCGAACACCCGGTCTACAGCATCGCCAAGGCAGGGCTGGTGATGCTGACCAAATCCCTGGCCGCCGAGCTCGGCCCCGAGGTGCGCGTCAACGGCATCGCCCCCGGCGCCATCCTCTGGCCCGAAAACGACATGGACGACGCCACCAAGGAGCGCATCATCTCCCGCACCTTCCTCAAGCGCACCGGCGAACCGCAGAATATCGCCGACGCCGTGCTGTTTCTGGTAAGGGATGCGCATTACACCAGCGGACATATTTTGACCGTGGACGGGGGCCGTTCGCTGAACAGCTAGGAGGTTCCACCCATGACCGAGACCACGCCACACACACCGCTACGCGCCTTCCTGCAAAAGATTATCGACAGGACCTACCAGCAGGCCATGGAGCGCCGCGGCGGCGCCTGGATGACCGGCCTCTGCGTGGTCGGCAAGGACATGCAGACCGGCCTTCTCTACGCCGAAAACGTCATCGACCGCTACGACTTCCACAACGGCAAGCCCGAAAAAGAGCAGTGCGCGGAACTCTACCAGGCCTTCCGCCAGGAGATAGAAAACTACTCCGGCGCCGACGCCGAGGGGTATGTGGAGGGGACCATCAATGATTTTGCGTCTTGGGTTGAGACGTATGGGAGGGATGAGGATTAGATGTAGCCCTGAGCTCAGGTCGTTATAACCTTCTCCCAAAACACCGCCACCCCCGCCTCCGGGTCCAGCTCATAAGCACCAAAACCGAACTTACGATAAGCCCCCTTCGCCACCTCGTTGTTACTAAGCACTTCCAGGGTGAGTTTGCAGCAGCCTCGTTCACGGGCGAGTTGTTCGACCTGCTCCAACATCCGCTGCGCCAGTCCTTGTCCACGCGCGGTGGGCGCGACGATGACATCGTGAATATTCATCAGCGGACGGGCGGCGAAGGTGGAGAAACCCTCGAAGGCGTTGATAAGACCGACTGGTTCATGGTCGTGAAAAGCGATCACGCCGAGGTAGTCGTGGCGCGCTCGCAAACGGGGTATGAGGTTCGCTTTGACCTCATCGGAGAGCGGCCTTCCGCCGCCCATGGGATCGCTGGCGTAGCAGTCGAGCAGGCGGAGCACGGCCTCGCCGTCACCACGCTCAAACTCTACGACTCGAATATGCTCCACACCCCTCTCCCGCCAAGGCCGACTCGGTGGCAGCATAGCGCTGCCTTGGGGTCCTACGCCAATACCCGACCATTAAGCTAAGTCTAAGAAACGGTTAAGAGTGAGATAAGTCATGCCGGGCACAATGACCACATTGAAAACGGGAAACCGGAGATTCGACGCCATGAAACGCCTGCTCTGCCTGCTGATGTTTTTCCCCTGTCTGGCCTTCGGTCAGGAGCGCGGTTTTGCCCTGGGCAAGGCCAGCCTCGGCGGCGTCTTTCTTACCAACGGTCTGCTCAGCCTCTGCCTGGAGTGCACCGAGGCGCCGCGCGGCGCGGTGCTGGATGGCGCCGCCGCGCGCGGCCACACCCCGCGCCCCGGCTACGACGCCGAGAGCCTGCTGGAGCCCCGTCCGGTGACCCTGCAGGTGCGCCTCGCCTTCTAACGATTTTCTCCGCAACCTCCTCCTTTTTGCCCCGCCTCGTGCGGGGTTTTCTTTGTCCGGAGGCTTATTCGGCCTCGGTGAAGTCGAAGGCGATGGGCCAGAGCGGCTGAGAGGTTTTATCGAAGGCGGCCCACAACTCGGCGTAGCGCTGGCCGTTGAGCGGGTAGCGCTCATCGGGGCAGATCTCCGCCAGCGGCCAGAGGACGAAGGCGTTGCGGGTGATCTCGTCGCGCGGTAGCTGTACGCCGTCGTGCTCCCCGCTGAGCCCGTCGTAGGTGAGCAGGTCGATGTCCAGGGTGCGCGAGGAGAAGCGCTCGGCGCCGCGCACCCGGCCGTTCTCCTCCTCGATGGCGCGCAGCTCGGCGGCGAGCTCGCCCACTGGCAGCTCGCAGTCGAAGGCGGCCACCAGGTTGTAGAAGTTGTCGCCTTCGAAGCCCACCGCCTCGCTCTCGTAGACCGTGGAGAGGCTCAGCGGGCCGTAGCGGCGCGCCAGTTCGCGCACCCCGGCGCGGATGGCGTTGTCGCGGTCGATGTTGCTGCCGATGCTGACGGTGACGCGGGCCATCAGGGTTTGACGCCCCGCTCAATGATGATACCCACCGCGTCGGCGTGGCGCAGGGCGCCACTCTTGTTGAGTTTGACCCGCACCCAGGAGACGTTGAACTCGTCGAGGACGATCGCGGCGACCCGCTCGATCAGGGTCTCCACCAGCTGGAATTTGGACTCGGAGACGAAGGCGATGAGGCGCTTGGAGACCGCCTTGTAGTCCAGAGTGTGGGCGATGTCGTCGCTCTCGGCGGCCTGGCGGATGTCGAAGGCCATCTCCAGGTCGAGGGCGATGGTCTGCTTGATGCGGCGCTCCCAGTCGTAGATGCCGATGACAGTGTCGATCTTGAGACCGCTGAGGTAGATGATGTCCATGGGCCGGGACTATAGCATGCACGCCGCCGCCTCCCCTATAATCGGCGGCCTTGCGAATCAATCACCTGGAACGGATATGGACACCATTGCCGCCCTGCTCATCGCCGCCGGATACCTCTTCGGCTCGCTCTCCAGCGCCATCATCGTCTGCAAGCTGTGGGGCCTGCCCGACCCGCGCACCCAGGGCTCCAACAACCCCGGCGCCACCAACGTGCTGCGCATCGGCGGCAAGAAGGCGGCGGCGGTGACCCTGCTGGGGGACACCCTCAAGGGGGTGGTGCCGGTGCTCATCGCCCGCCTGCTGGAGGCCGACGCTCAGACCCTGGCGCTGGTGGCGATGGCCGCCTTCCTCGGTCACCTCTACCCGGTCTTCTTCGGCTTTAAGGGGGGCAAGGGGGTGGCCACGGCGCTGGGGGTGCTGCTGGCACTGGCCTGGCCGGTGGCGCTGGCGGCGGCGGCCACCTGGCTGGTGGTGGCCAAGGTGTTCAAGATCTCCTCACTGGCGGCGCTGATCGCCGCCTGCCTCTCGCCGCTCTACGCCTGGCTGCTGGCGCAGCCGCGGGAGTTCGTCATCATGCTGGGGGTGATGAGCCTGCTGCTCATCTGGCGTCACCGCTCCAACATCCGCAACCTGCTCAGTGGCGCCGAGAGCACTATCGGCCGCTAATAAACCACATAAAAATCAGTGTCATATATTCAGTCCAGGAACTTGAAGTCCATCGACTAGCTGCTATACCTAGCTCTCTAAACCAGCATTCAGGGAAGGAGAGCTGAGTTCGATGCAGCACCATAGACTCTATCCGGAATTCCATCTCGTCGAAAACGACGAGCGTGAGAGTGCTGTCCACATAGACAGTGCTGGGAGCGCGCAGATAACTACCGCCAACTGCCGCGGCCATCTACGCTGCAGGCAACTCCGCAGGGGGTTCATTCTGGGTGACATCCACCTGCAGGCGAAGCATTCCTGTCGACTAAAGGTCATCTCCAGGGGGATGCACGCCTATACTTCCGGGCTATTCCTTCTCCACCCCATCACCAATAAGTGCATCCTGCTAAGCGACTCAACCTCACCGCTAGCAATCACTCCTGCACAAAGCGCAATGCTCCATACCCCCTCATCGAGGGTTAGCCTGAGCATTCCCTCACGCAGTGTAATCAACCTCATCTACTACAGCATTCCCAACAAAGCCCTGCGCGAGCTACTCATGACGACCTGTACACATGGGCAGTTGAAGACGTTTCTCGAAAGAACGAGGAGAAACGAGCCGCTACTACTCCCTTCGATCATGACCCCTGAGATACGTGAGCTGTTATTAATGATTCAACATGATCGATATGATGGGCCTGCCAAGGCACTCTACCTGGAAGGTCAATTGATGGAGCTATTGGCGCTGCAGCTATCTTTCCTTGAGCGCCGCCAGAACTGCCGTAGTGAGAGCCGACTAAGCCACAGCGATGTCGCACGTATCCGAAAGGTTTGCCGTCACCTAATCCAGCATATCGAAAACCCTCCCAGACTAGATGAGCTGTCACTTCTGGCCAATATGAACCGTAACAAGCTCAATACCGCCTTTCGGGAGTTATTCGGCCTTTCCGTCTTCCAGTGGTTGAGAAACGAACGCCTGGCACTGGCGCAGGAGCGGATGCAAAATTCCAATGCATCCCTGACCGACATTGCCGAGGCGCTGGGGTATTCCAGCTGTAGTAACTTCTCCCACGCCTTTAAACAGCGCTTTGGCATCAGCCCAACGCAGTACCGACGTCAGCACGAGGAGTAACAACGCTGGGTGGAGATACATCGTGCAACGGAAACATAAAGAAGTGCGCACCTAACAAACACCAGGAGCCCAGGAGGATTAGGCTTGTAGCTCGACACCTCTACAGAGGTGTAAGCCAAAGAAACCAAGGAGGTTCACCATGAAAACCCAACTGATTGCACTCTCCAGCGCCCTGCTGCTTCTCTTCTCCTCTATCGGTTTTGCTGATACCAATGAAGAGGACTGTGACGACACCAGCGATTACAGTGCCGAGGTTATCAGCTCCGCCATGTAAGCCCGGTGACTGCTACAGAGGACTCAGGGTCTCCATCGGCCAGCGCGGGGTGGCGGTAAAGCCCTCCCCCTGGCGCTCGCCCGCCGCCAGTCGCAGCCAACCGGCGTAGGCGATCATCGCGCCGTTGTCGGTGCACAGTTCGGCGCGCGGATAGTAGAGACGCCAACCGTTCTTTTTCGCCATCTGCCCCAAACGCTCGCGCAACCGGTGGTTGGCACTCACCCCACCGGCCAGCACCAGCCGCTCAAGGCCGGTCTGCTCCAGCGCACGGCGGCACTTGATGGCCATGGACTCCACCACCGCCTCCTCGAAGGCGCGGGCGATATCGGCGCGAGCCTCCTCGCCGTGCTTCTTATAGGTATTGAGGGCGAAGGTCTTGAGCCCGGAGAAGCTGAACTCCAGGCCGGGACGGTCGGTCATGGGGCGCGGGAAGGTGAAACGCGACGGATCCCCCTGCTCGGCCAACTTGGCCAGCACCGGGCCGCCGGGGTAACCCAGCTCCAGTAGCTTGGCGGTCTTGTCGAAGGCCTCGCCGGCGGCATCGTCCAGCGACTCCCCCAGCAGCTGGTAGCGGCCGACGCCGTCCACCCGCACCAGCTGGGTGTGCCCGCCGGAGACCAGCAGGGCGACGAAGGGGAACTCGGGGGCCTCCACCTCCAGCATCGGCGCCAGCAGATGGCCCTCCATGTGGTGCACGCCGACGCAGGGCACGCCCAGGGCGAAGGCCAGCGAGCGGCCCACCGCCGCGCCCACCATCAGCGCGCCGGCCAGACCCGGCCCCTGGGTATAGGCGATGGCGTCGATATCGGCGCGCTGGATGCCGCACTCGGCGAACAGTTCTCCCAGCAGGGGCAGCAACTTGCGCACGTGATCGCGCGAGGCCAGCTCCGGCACCACGCCGCCGTATTCGGCGTGTAGCGCCACCTGGCTGTAGACCTTGTGACCCAACAGGCCGCGGCCGCCACCCTCATAGAGGGCGACGCCGGTTTCGTCGCAGGAGGATTCGATGCCCAGTACCAACATGGCGCGCATTGTGGCCGTTGACGGGATCTTTTGCAATTTGCCTCCGGTCTGATTAGAATTCGCGGTTCCCTGTAAAGGGACCAGGTACCTGACCCATCATTTTAACCAGAGGTGTTGCTACATGCCTGCCGTGCGTGTGAAAGAGAACGAGCCCTTCGATGTCGCCCTGCGTCGCTTCAAGCGTGGCTGTGAGAAGGCCGGTGTCCTCTCCGAGGTCCGCCGCCGCCAGTACTACGAAAAGCCCACTGCCGTGCGTAAGCGCAAGCAGGCCGCGGCCGTGAAGCGCCAGCAGAAGAAGACCTTCCGCGAGCTCGCCCGTACCCGTCGCCTCTACTAATCCGGCCCGTTAACCACGGAATCCGCATTATGGCTGACACCCTCAAGGCCCGTATCACCGACGATATGAAGGCGGCCATGCGTGCCAAGGATAAAGAGCGCCTTGGCACCATCCGCCTGATCACCTCCGCTATCAAGCAGAAGGAGGTCGATGATCGTATCGATGAGCTGGACGACGCCGCCGTGCTGGCGATCCTCGACAAGATGATCAAACAGCGCCGCGACTCGGTGACCCAGTATCGCGATGCCGGGCGTGAGGAGTTGGCGGCCGTCGAGGAGGCGGAGATCCTGGTGATCCAGGAGTACATGCCCGCCCCCCTCAGCGAGGCCGAGATCGATGCCCTTATCGAGGAGGCGATCGCCACCAGCGGCGCCGCCTCGATGCAGGACATGGGCAAGGTGATGGGCAGTCTTAAGCCCAAGCTTCAGGGCCGTGCCGATATGGGCGCGGTGAGCGGACGCATCAAGGCCCGCCTCTCCGCCTGACGGCCTCCACTGCCGGTGGCCCACGTGGTCGCCTAACTCTATAGTGGGTCATGGCCGGTCGAATCCCTCAGCACTTCATCGATGACCTGATCGCCCGCGTCGATATCGTCGACGTGATCGATTCGCGCGTGCCGCTGAAAAAGGCCGGGCGCGAATACAAGGCCTGCTGCCCGTTCCACGACGAGAAGACCCCCTCCTTCACCGTCAGTCCCGACAAGCAGTTCTACCACTGCTTCGGCTGCGGCGCCCACGGCACTGCCATCGGCTTTCTGATGGAGTACGAGCATCTGGAGTTCGTCGAGGCGATCCAGGAGCTGGCCAAGCAGGTGGGGGTGGAGGTGCCGCGCGAGGCGGGCTTCACGCCGCCGGTCAAACGCGAGGGGCCGGACCTCTACGAGCTGCTGAAGCAGGCCGCCGCCTTCTTCCAGCGCCAGCTGCGCGAGCACCCCGAGGGACCTCAGGCGGTGGAGTACCTCAAGGGGCGCGGCCTCTCCGGCGAGATCGCCCGCGACTTTGGTGTCGGCTACGCCCCCGATGGCTGGGACAACCTGCTGGGGGCCCTCGGCGGCGACGCGCGCACCCGCGAGCTGCTGCACCGAGCGGGCCTGCTGGTCAAGAAGGACGGCGGCGGCTACTACGACCGCTTCCGCGAGCGCATCATGTTCCCGATCCAGGACCAGCGCGGCCAGGTGATCGGTTTCGGCGGCCGCATCGTCGGCGACGGTGAGCCCAAGTACCTGAACTCCCCCGAGACACCGCTCTTCCACAAGGGGCGCGAGCTGTACGGGCTCCATCACGCCCGCGGCCCGCTCAGGGAGCGCGCACAGGCCGTCGTCGTCGAGGGGTACATGGACGTGCTGGCGCTGGTGCAGCACGGCATCGCCAACACGGTCGCCACGCTGGGCACCGCCACCACCGCCACGCACCTCGAACGGCTGTTTCGCCATGCCGCCGAGATCGTCTTCTGCTTCGACGGCGACCGGGCCGGACGCGAGGCCGCGTGGCGGGCGCTGGACACCGCGCTGCCTTACCTGCACGACGGCCGCCAGGTCAGCTTCCTGTTCCTGCCCGAGGGTCAGGATCCCGATTCGCTGGTGCGGGCGGAGGGGGGTCCCGCGTTGCGGCAGCGCATCGACGCCGCCACGCCGTTGCCCG